>NZ_QUAJ01000008.1 GCF_003391055.1 Psychrilyobacter piezotolerans | reverse complement strand
AGAGCCTAAAAGAAATAGTCGAAGCTATAGGAGGTCACACTAATCCACAGCGTCTATGTTAATTATATACTAAAAAATTAAATAAACTAGAAATAGTGCTTTTATAGCTCTATTTCATTATACAAGGAGGTAACAATGATAACCAAGAGAATTATCCCGTGTCTGGATGTGAGGGACGGGAAGGTAGTTAAAGGGGTTAAATTTGAAGGTGTCAGAGATGTGGAAGATCCTGTAAAGCTTGCCGGGATATACAATGAAATGGGAGCTGACGAGCTGGTATTTTACGATATCACTGCTACCAACGAGGGAAGAAAACTTTTTACAGATATTGTTAAGGAGGTGGCAGACCAGGTATTCATACCTCTCACAGTAGGAGGAGGGATCAACACTTTAGGCGACTTTGACAGGGTGCTAAAGGCTGGGGCAGACAAGGTAAGTGTCAATTCAGGGGCCATAAAAAATCCTGAACTCATAAGGGAGGCTGCACTGAAATACGGCAGCCAGTGTGTGGTCCTGTCTGTAGATGTAAAAAGGGTAGATGGTATATTCAAGGTATTTTTAAACGGGGGAAGAAAAGAAACAGAATTGGAAGCTGTAGAATGGGTTAAAAAAGGATGTCACCTTGGAGCAGGAGAAATAGTGGTAAATAGTATAGACACAGATGGTGTCAAAGGCGGATTTGACCTGGAGCTCTTAGAAGCTGTAAGCAATGTGGTGGATGTACCTGTTGTTGCTTCCGGGGGAGCTGGAAAGATGGAGGATTTTAAAATACTTTTTGAAAGACTTCCAAAAGTGGATGCAGGGCTGGCTGCTTCTATCTTTCACTTTGGAGAGGTAAAAATACCCGATCTTAAGAGGTACTTAAAAGATTGCGGAATTGAAATCAGAATATAGTTTGAGGGGAGTAAATATGGAAAATATAAAATTTGATAAAAACGGACTAATACCTGCCATAATTCAGAACTCTAACAGCGGGGAGGTACTGATGTTAGCCTATATGAACGAAGAAAGCTATAAGAAAACTCTGAATACAGGATACACATGGTTTTATTCCAGAAGCAGACAGGAACTTTGGAACAAGGGAGCTGTTTCAGGAAATACTCAGAAAGTAAAAGAAATATCCTATGACTGCGACGGGGACACTCTTCTTATAAAGGTTGAACAAAAAGGTCCTGCGTGCCATACAGGAAAAAAATCATGTTTCTTTAACAGGGTGACACCTGCAAAAAGTATGACCATGGGAGAGGTGCTTTTTACCCTGGATGATATTTTAAAAGACAGAAAAACCAGCCCTGTGGAAGGTTCCTACACTGCTTACCTGTATAAAGAGGGGGTAGATAAGATCCTTAAAAAGGTAGGAGAAGAGTGTGCAGAGGTGATTATCGCTGCCAAAAATCCCGATAAATCAGAACTTATATATGAGGCAAGTGACCTTATATACCATCTTTTAGTGCTTTTAAAGGATCAGGATGTAGAGCTGGAAGATATAAAAGACCAGCTTATGGGAAGAATGAAATAAGAGATTTATACCAACACCTTTCAATTTTAATAAATTAATGATATTGTTATGCATACAAAACCTCCATCATGAATTTCCAGTGAATTCCTATGATATCAGGTTTTGTATGCTTTTTTTATTTAAATTATTCTCAAATTCTCCATTAAGATTATACAGCCAATATATATATATGTTATTATAAAGTAAAACTTAATTCAAATAGACTTTTTATTCTAATGAATTTATAGCTCTATTTTACTACACGAGGAGGAGAGTGCATGATTAAGCTTAGTGATTGTGTTGGATTTATAACGAATAAAGCTTCAAAAAAAATTGCAGATGTTTTCAATGAAAAATTAAGTGCTCATGAGATTACAAGGGTTCAATGGACGGCCTTATATTTTTTAGGTAAATGGGAATATATTAATCAAAGTGAGTTAGCTGAAAAGATGGATATAAAAAAATCTACAATAGTAAGATTGGTTGACCGAATGGAAAAGGAAGGATATGTCCGGCGGAAAAAAGATATAAAAGATAGGAGAATAACATATATATGCTTAACCGAATTGGGTAAAAAATTGAGAAAAGAATTGTTACCCTTTGGTGAAGAGTTTAGTAAGTTAATCACTAGAGATATTTCTCATGAGGAGATTGAAATATTTAAAAAAGTGTTGAATAAATTGGTTGAAAATGCACAACTTAGCGAGTAATAGATAATTTAAGATAATATATATATAATTATTAATAAAAATCTTGATTTATTAAATAGATAATGTTATTATCTAGGCAAATATAGTTGCTATACTAACTACTGTTGTGACAACTATTGAAAAAAGAAAATGGGGGGATAAAAATGAAAAAAAATCCAAGAGTACTATTAGACGCATTTATGGGAGGACTGCAAGATGTAGGTGAAACTAGTGGAGAACATGTAAACGCTTTTATGGGACTATTAGGGGCAGCTTATAAACCGGGAACACTGGATACAAAAGCTAAAGAGTTGATAAGTGTAGCCATTGGAGTTTATAATCGTTGTGAATATTGCATCGTATTTCATGCCTATAAAGCTTTAGAGGCAGGAGCTAATCGTGAAGAAATCATGGAAGCTGCAATGGTATCGGTAGCTTTTGGTGGAGGACCTGCTATGGCATACAGTGCAACACTATTAAAAGATTCAATAGATGAATTTGAGAAAGATTTTAAATAATATTTAATTGTAGATAAAAGGCAGATTACTTTAACTGCCTTTTCTTTATATGAATAAATCAAAGTTTTTGAATGGGGGAGGAGCAATGATGGAAATAAAACTTGAACAATTATCCGGAGAGAGTAAAAGCGGAAGTGTGGGAAAAATAAATGTAAAAATAGGGGATGAAATAAAAACAGGTGATATCCTGCTTCAGGTAGAATCTCAAAAAGGAAATGTTTCTGTGAAATCTAATGCCAGTGGTATTGTTGAAAAAATAGCAATAGATGAAGGAAATACAGTTAATATAGGGGATGTTTTATTTGAAATAGACGGAGTGCAAAATGAGGAATCCACTGAAAAAACAGGCGGATTTAATTATTTTGGTAATTTAATGAAACCTCAAAAGCAAGAAATAGAGGCAGATATAACTATAATAGGAGCAGGTCCGGGGGGATATGTTGCAGCAATTCATGCAGCAAAGCAGGGAAAAAAAGTGGTTATAATTGAAAAAGAACATGTAGGAGGGACATGCTTAAATCATGGATGTATACCTACAAAAGCACTTGTACGTTCATCGGAAATCTATAGAAATATGAAAGAAGCTGACAGTTTTGGTATTTTTGCTGAAAATGTTTCTGTGGATATGGGAAAAGTTATTGATAGAAAAGATAAGATTAAAAATCAGCTTAAAAATGGAATAGAATATCTATTGGAAAACCATAATATAGAAAAGCTTCATGGGAAGGGCAAAATTATAGATGCAAATACCGTATTTGTAAAAACAAACAGAACAGAAATAACTATAAATACTAAAGATATAATAATCGCCACCGGATCGGAATCTTCAACTGTACCTATTAAAGGAATCGAGTCTAAGAATGTATTAACAAGCAAAGAAGCTCTGAATATGACCAGTCTGCCTCAAAAATTAGTAATAGTTGGTGGAGGAGTTATAGGGATGGAATTTGCTTTTATTTATGAAAGCTTTGGAGTGGAAGTTTTTGTGGTTGAATATGCAGATGGAATATTAGCTTCATTAGATGAGGATGTATGTGATGAAATCAGTAAAATTGCAGTGGAAAATGGGATTAAATTATATACCGGTTCAAAAGTTGGAGCAATAGATGAAACTGAAAATGGCGGAGCTGTAGTTTCATTTATCAAGGAAGGAGAAACTAGGTATATTTCATGTGACAAAGTACTGGTTGCAGTTGGAAGACAGCCATATTTTAAAGGGTTGGGCCTTGAAGAATTAGGCATTGAAATGAATGACGGTAAAAAAGGTATCAAAATAAATGAAAAAATGCAGACAAATATCCAAAATATTTATGCTATAGGTGATGTTACAAATGTCCTGCAATTAGCACACGTTGCTTCCCACCAGGGAATGGTTGCTGTGGATAATATTTTAGGAGAAAATAAAATTATTGATTACTCTACAGTTCCAAGTGCTATTTTTACTGAACCTGAAATAGCAGTTGTAGGAATTACTGAAAAAATAGCAAATGAAAAAGGGATAGAAATTGTAGTGGGAAAATTTCCCATGTCTGCTAATGGCAAGGCATTGACATTGGGAGATCCTAAAGGTTTTGTTAAAATAATAAAAGAAAAATCAACCGGGAAAATAATAGGCAGCACAATAATAGGGCCCCATGCAACAGATCTACTTTCTTCTGTGACATTGTGTATAAATAACGGGCTTACTACGGAGCAGATAACAGAAACTATATTTGCACACCCGACAACTGCCGAATCAATACATGAAGCAGCACTGTCTGTAGAAGGGGGGGCTATCCACTTTGCATAGTAATATTTCAACCAAAATAATATGTTCAACATCGTATAACCCGTGGCATAATCTGGCTTTTGAAGAATATCTGCTGGAAAAAGTTAAAGAAAATGAAATGATATTATATCTGTGGCAAAATGACAATACTATTGTCGTAGGAAGAAATCAAAATCCATGGAAAGAATGTAAGTGTAAAGATTTTGAAGGAGACGGTGGAAAGATAGCCCGGAGATTATCCGGCGGGGGAACCGTTTTTCACGATATTGGAAATTTAAACTTTACCTTTGTTATGGATAAAAAATTATATGATTTAGAAAAACAGCTCAGTGTAATCCTTAAAGCTGTGAACAATTTAGGAATTGACGCTGAATTTTCAGGAAGAAATGACATATTAGCAGGGGAAAGAAAATTTTCAGGAAATGCATTTTATGAAAAAGAAAATTCATCATATCATCACGGAACTATCCTTGTTGATGCAGATATGGATAAATTGAGTAAATATTTAAAAGTATCCAAAGAAAAAATTGCTTCTAAAGGAATTGAGTCGGTTCGTTCCAGAGTAGTGAATTTGAAAACCATTAAAGGGGACATAACCATTGAAAACTTAAAAGATAATATTATGAGTAGTTTTCTTGAGATTTATAAAGGTAAATCAGATATAGAGTATGTAGAAGACCAGAATTTTATAAAGGATTTATATGAAAAATATTCTTCCTGGAAATGGAAATATGGAGAAACTCCTAAGTTTGACATAAATTTTGTAAACAGATTTACATGGGGAGAAATAGATCTGAATTTAAATTTAAAGGATGGTATGATTGATTCTATAGTTATTTATTCCGATGCAATGAATAGTATTTTTATTAAGGATATGGAGTGTGAATTATTAGATTCACCATTTAAAATGGAATTTATTTCTGAAAAACTAGATAATATCAACTGTAAAGTTGATGAAAAAAATATGATTTTTGAGATAAAAGAATGGTTAAAAAGTAAAATTGGATAAGGGAAAGAAAAAGTAAACAAAAGGAGCTGTTCTTTTTTGAAAAACCTCTTATAAGCTGATTTTTTTACTAAATATTTCCAAAATGAAAAAAAAACAGATAATTTGTCATTTATTCTTTCTAGCTGTATAAATAACAAGGAATCTAAATAGTAATATTATTGGCTTTCTAATGTCTTGGGGTTATACAATTATTAGCAGGGATGGTGTTGAGATAATATGAACTTAATTGAATTTATTAAAGAACAGAGTCAATCATTAACAGAGTTAGTGGATCTGCTTCCTATCCCGATCTTCTATAAAGATAGAAAAGGAGTATATTTAGGATGCAATCAGGCATTTGAAGAATTTATAAAACTTTCAAAAAAAGAGCTGATAGGAAAAACAGTACACGAACTGTTCCCCAAAAAAGAAGCGGATGTTTATTTCCAGAAAGATGAAGAGTTATTTAACAGTCCGGGGATTCAACTTTATGATGGAAAGGTAGCGACCCATGAGAATGATTCATACAATGTTCGTTTTCATAAAGCCACCTTTAAAAATGATAGGGGGGAAATCACCGGGCTTATTGGTGCAGTGTTTGATATTACCAAAGAGGTGATACAGGAAAAACATTTAGATAGACTTGCTTCCTATGATGAACTCACAGAACTCTATAACAGGCGTAAGGGAATGCTTCTATTGGAAGAACAGATTGAAAAAAGTAAATGTGACAACATTCCATTTTCAGTTATTATGATGGATATAGATCACTTTAAAAAAATCAATGATAACTACGGCCACACTTATGGAGATGAAGTTCTTAAGATTATTTCACAGGTGCTGAAAAGTAATTTGAGAGATCAGGATGTAGTTTTTAGACATGGCGGAGATGAGTTTATCTATTTCCTGCCAGGGATAGGTAAAGAAGACGGTTTTTTAATTTCGGAAAGGATACGGGAGAGTATATTGAAGAGGTTTAAGAATCACGAGAAAAAGATATGCAGAGATATCAGTGCAAGTTTTGGGGTTGCAGTATTCCCTGATGACGGGAATACCTCTGATAAGCTCATCACTAGAGCAGATGATGCAATGTATAGAGTTAAAACAAGTGGACGTAGCGGGGCTGGATTTTGATTCATAGAATTTCCTTTAATGTTTGGTGGTACAAACATTGGGCAGGATTTTTCTATGGATCTTTTTTTTTTGCATTTAATTATACAGCACAAGATAAAAAAAAATAGGGACAGCTAACAAAATAAATGGGAAAAAGTGTTTTCTATATCGATATTTAGATTATACACTCAGTGAGTTAGGAATAAAGTTCTGAAAGTCCAGAAAAATTAATAAAAAATAATAATAGATGAAAAATTCATTCTAAATCCTTATTTTTAAAGGTCTTACAGGGGTAGACCTGATTTTTTCCTCCACCTCTATAATTATATATATATTATATTGTTAAAATATATGGTGTTTATGGAGTGTGGTTCATTATTTTTTCAGCTAACTGGATCTCACTGTGCTCTACTAGAACCTACTGGAAGTAAAAAAAAGATATGAATTATAGATCACAATATATATATATAATATATTATTTGAGTTTTTTTAGTATATAAAGCATATTTCTATCAATTTGACGCTTCCTTTATTCGTGTATTATAATTGCACAAACAGATGGTTGGCCGACCTTATAGTTTCAAAAAAGTATAATCGATGTATGGTGATTATGATTTACATCGGGGGAGATTCATTATGATAGATTCGGATATTCTTTATCAGTTAATTTTAGCAAATAAAGACAAGTGTAAAGGGGGGAAGGTAGCGGACTATATCCCGGGTTTGAAAAATGCCAATAAGGAAAATTTTGGAGTTTGTCTTATTGATAATAATAACAAAGTTTCTTGTGCTGGAGATTATGAGAAAAAATTTACCATCCAAAGTATATCAAAACCCTTAATTTTAATGCTGGCAATATTGGACAATGGAGAAGATTATATCTTTTCAAAGATAGGAATGGAACCTACCGGGGATCCCTTTAATTCTATAAAAAAATTAGAAACATCTTTAAGCAAGCCTTTTAACCCCATGATAAATGCTGGAGCAATAGCAGTCTCCTCCATGATAAAAGGAAGCACTTCAGAGAATAAATTTAACAGAGTTCTAGATTTTATAAAGAAAATTTCAGAAAATCCTAATTTGGATTATGATGAAGATATCTATATGGGAGAAAAAATAACTGGAAATAAAAATAGAGCCATGGCTTATTTTATGAAAAATGATGGGATTATAGAGGGAGACGTAGAGGAAGCTTTAGATATCTATTTTAAACAATGTTCCATAAGGGTATCTGCATTTGATCTGGCAAAAATAGGACTTTTTCTTGCAAACAACGGAGTGACCAGCTATGGGGAAAGGGTTATTACAGAACATACTGCGAAATTAATAAAAAGTCTGATGGTTACATGTGGGATGTATGATGGTTCAGGAGAATTTGCAGTAAGGGTGGGAATACCTGCCAAATCAGGAGTAGGCGGCGGAATACTTTCACTTGTTCCAGGAAAGATGGGAATAGGAGTTTATGGTCCTGCTTTAGATTCCAAAGGGAATTCCATAGGAGGATATGCTCTTTTAGAGGAGATGTCTAAAATTCTCTCTTGCAGCATTTTTTAAAAATAAAACACATAATAAGGAGGAACAGATGCTTAATTTAATCAATAATATTATCGATACAGGAAATACAATTTTATGGTCTTATGTACTTATAGCAGTTTTAATAGGGGTAGGGTTATTTTTCACCCTGAAGACGAACTTTATCCAATTTCATTATATAGGAGAGATGTTTAAAGTTTTAGGAGGAAGTGGTTCGAAAAAAGAAGGAGGAGTATCAGCATTTCAGGCATTCTGTATAAGTGTGGCCTCCCATGTAGGGACAGGTAACCTTGCAGGGGTTGCAATAGCAGTTTCTGTAGGAGGTCCGGGAGCAGTATTCTGGATGTGGGTTATTGCCCTTATAGGAGCAGCTTCAAGTTTTATCGAAAATACCCTGGCTCAGGCATTTAAAATAAAGGATAAAAATGGTTATCGTGGGGGACCTGCCTACTATATGGAAAAAGCCCTGGGAAAGAAAAAAATGGGAATGGTTTTCTCTGTACTTATAACAATATCATTCGGACTTGTTTTCAACTCAGTTCAAGCAAACACTGTTTCATTTGCCTTTGAGGAAGCTTTTGGTTTGAGTAGAGTCGCTGTAGGATTAGGACTGAGTGTTCTTACTGCCATGGTTATATTCGGAGGTGTTAATAGGATAGCAAGAGTTTCTGAGATTTTGGTACCTGTTATGGCTACAGCATATGTTTTAGTTGCGTTATTTGTAATTGCAAAGAATTTCACCCTTATTCCTGGAGTGTTTGCTATGATTTTTGAAGGAGCTTTTGGAGTGAAAGCTGCAGCAGGCGGGGGGATCGGAGCTGCCATGATGATGGGTATCAAAAGGGGACTCTTCTCCAATGAGGCTGGTATGGGATCTGCTCCAAATGCCGCTGCCACTTCTGAAGTAAGTCATCCTGTAAAACAAGGTCTTCTTCAGACTTTGGGAGTTTTTGTGGACACTATATTAATATGCAGTTGTACTGCTCTTGTGGTTCTTATTTCAGGAGCTAACCAGACTGAAGGACTCACTGGAATTCAACTTACTCAGACAGCTCTTTCTTCACAAGTTGGTTCTTGGGCTAATCTATTTATCGCTGTATGTATCATGTTATTTGCATTTAGTTCAATCATAGGTAACTACTACTATGGTGAATCCAATATAGAGTTTCTTAAGGTGAACAAAAATTGGCTTCAAGTATTTAGAATATCCGTAATATTCATGGTTTTCTTTGGAACTCAATCAGCCGTATCGGTAGTATGGAATATGGCAGATCTCTTTATGGGTCTTATGGCTCTTATGAACCTATATGCTATAGTTAGACTAGGTCATATTGCAGTGGATATCCTGGCTGATTATAAAAAACAAAAATCCCAAGGGAAAGATCCTGTATTCATAGCTTCTAATATAAAAGGGTTGGAAAAAGCTGAAGTTTGGACAGAGGAACATGCAGATCAATTTAGAGAAAAAGAAGTGGAACCTGTAAATGTTTAAAAATTTATAAAAATTATCATTAAATTTGACCCTTGTTCTAAATTCAGGACAGGGGTTCTTTATATCCGTGTTTCCTAAATACTTTGTATTCTATTGGCTTATATAGTATAATTTCACTATATTTTGCAATAGTTTTAATAAAAGCAACCGACGTTGCATTGGTGAGGTGGCATTTTGAACAAATATTTTTCTTACTTTATACTCCTCCTTCTAACTAAAAATTTACGTTACTATTTCTTTGAAAGGGAACTTGAGTTTTCTGGAGCGGTATTTACACTTTTTCTTCTGATTCTCATAGACCAAAAGATTAATTTAAAAAAAATTATGGGTTTGTTTGCAGGGATATTTTTTATAGATATCTTCGTACTAAATTGGGTTCTTTTTAATTATGCCTTTGAAAAGTCCTATTCTATGGCTCTCCCGGCGGTATTTTACTACTATACTTTTTTATTGGGCTGCATAATAATTGATATTAAAAAATATAATCATGGTAAAAAGATGGTTATCCTCCTAATTATGGATTTCGTCTGTAATTTTTTAGAGCTTCTGGTTAAAAACAGTCATCATCTCCCCCTAATCAACTATATGATCATAGCTATTATCATAAGGGGAATCATAGTATATACCATATTTCTCGCTTATAAAAAAAAAGAGATGTTGATACTTCAAGAGGAACACAACGATAAATATATGAAATTAAATTTAATGGCTTCGGATCTTGAAGCCGAATCTTTTTACCTAAAAAAAATATCTGCCAATGTGGAAGCCCTCATGAAAAAAGCGTATACTTCCTATAAAACAGTATCAGATATAGAGGAAGCCAAAAAATATTTTCTAGATCTATCCAGGGAGATACACGAGTTAAAAAAAGATTATACAAGGGTAGTGCTGGGTTTAGATAATCTTTTTAATAAATTTGAACATGAGGAAATTATATCCCTCTCAAAGATTGGGGATATAATAAAAAACAATACCAAACGCTACCTTATGGAAATAAACCTAGATATTCTTTTTAAGGTTAAATTCAAGGATAACTTTAAAATCAGGTATTATCATAAAATATTTATAGTGGTAAATAACCTTATTATTAATGCCATAGAAGCCATGGCTGAGGATGTGACCTCTCTTATATCTAATTTAAAAATTGAGGTTGTGCAGTATAGTGATGATGACTATATCTACATCGTTGTATCAGATAACGGTCCTGGGATACCTGATGGATTTTTTGAACTTATATGCAATCCAGGGTTTACCACGAAGTTTAACAAAAAAACAGGGATTCCTTCTACAGGGATGGGACTTTCCCACGTAAAAAACATAGTAGATGAAATGGAGGGAGATATTGATATAATATCTTCTAATGAATCAGGGACAAGATTTGAAATAAAACTTCCCATTAAAAACTTTAGAGGTGATACAGCATGAAAAATAGAATTATTATAATTGATGATGATATATCTATAAGGAAAATGCTTCGTTTTATAATAGAAAAAAATTCCCTGGGACAGATCATTGAAGAATTATCTTCAGGTGACAAGGCATCAGAATTGATAAAAATCTATAATCCGGATATAGTTTTAATAGATTTCCTCCTTCCTGAAAAAGATGGGGTAGAGATTATAAAAGAGAGTATAAAAAATGGGTATAGGGGAAAATTTATCATGATATCCCAAGTAAAGGATTCAGATATGATAGGCGAGGCCTATAAACAAGGAGTACTTTTCTTTATCCATAAACCCATCAATGAAATAGAGGTGAAAAGTGTCCTAGAAAATATCATAAAAACTATAGAGGTAGACAGGTCCATGGAGATTATAAGGACTACTTTGATAAATACTGCTCCTCCTAAAAAGGAAGAGAGTAAAGATGACTTGAAAAAAATATTTTCCGATCTTGGTATAATTTCTGAATTTGGAATAAATGATCTTAAAAAGGTAATTTTATCTATAATGATCCTCAAAGAACGAAATTCTTCTAAACCTTATCAATTAAAGGATATATTTCAAGAGGTAATAGAAAACTATAAAATTAATGATGGAGTTGATATTAATTTTAAAAGTTTTGAACAGAGGATAAGAAGATTAGTGTACAAAGCCTTTGAAAATATCTGCCATGTAGGAGCAGAGGATTTTTATAACCCCATTTTCTCTAAATATTCAAATATACTTTTTGATATGGGTGAGATCAGAAAAGTCATAAATAATTTTGACGGAAATGAGGAAAAAAAAGGAAAAATCAATGTAAAAAAATTTATAGAGGGGATAGTATTGAAGGTTAGATAATTTTAATCTATAATAATTTCAGAAGGTTTATACGTAAGAAACCTATAATTAACAGATAGTTTGTTATTTAATGTTTATAACTGTATAATGTAACAAGGAGGCTAACTACAGCTAAAAGTATTTATTATTGTCGGTTTTGTCATACGCATAGTGTTATGTAATTATTAGTAGGGATCGTGTTGAGGTAAAATGAACTTAATAAAATTTATTAAAAATAACAGTGAATCATTGACAGAGTTAATAGAGTTACTCCCTATTCCTATTTTTTATAAAGACCGAGAAGGGGTATATTTAGGGTGCAATAAAGCATTTGAAGGGTTTGTAAAACTTCCAAGAGAAGAGGTAATAGGAAAGACAGCATATGAACTATTATCCAAGAAAGAAGCAGATCTTTATTTCCAGAAAGATCAAGAGTTATTCAATAATCCAGGTATTCAAATTTTTGATGGGAAGGCAGCATCATCTGAGAATGATTCATATATTGTTCGGTTTCATAAAGCAACCTTTAAAAATGATAAGGGGGAAATCACCGGGCTTATTGGTGTAGTATTTGATATAACCAAAGAGGTGATGCAGGAAAAATATCTAGATAAACTGGCTTCCTATGACGAACTTACAGAACTCCATAACAGGCGTAAGGGAATGCTTCTATTGGAAGAACAGATTGAAAAAAGTAAAGGTGACAATATTCCCTTTTCAGTTGTTATGATGGATATAGATCATTTTAAAAAAATCAATGATACCTATGGTCATAGTTATGGAGATGAGATCCTAAAGGAAATTTCACAGGTATTGAAAAATAACTTGAGAGATCATGATATAGTTTTTAGACATGGTGGAGAGGAGTTTATCTACTGCCTGCCCAAGACAGACAAAGAGGAAGCTTTTTTAGTATCGGAAAGGATACGACAGAGTATATTGAAAAAGTTTAAGAATTATGAGAAAAACGGATGCAGACATGTTACTGCAAGTTTTGGAATTGCAACATTTCTTGATGACGGGGACAGCGTCCACCATCTGATTAATAGAGCAGATCATGCAATGTATAAAGTTAAAACAAGTGGACGTAATGGGGTTGGGTTTGCTGATATAAGATAATTAATATGGATAGAGCCAGGCTTAGGTGCCTGGCTTTAATTCTATATTCTACTTAATTTTAATGGGAAGAAAAGGAATTTGGTTAATAATGCCTATAATAGAGCTAACTACAGTAATTATGGTTCTTTAAATTAGGAGGTGTATAAAATGTTTGATATTACGTTTAAACCAATTGGATATATTTCATCTCCCTTTAAAAGAGTTGAAGAAATCCCAGCTCAAAGCATCCATGCTAAAGAAAAAGTAGCCACTATAAAGCTTATGGAAGAGTATCGGAAGATAGGAGGATTATTATGAAAATTTGTACCTTCCCGAATTGTGCGTATTTATCAGAAACCTCTAGAATGATAGAGCTATACAAAGAAATGAAATCACGAGGTGAAGAAGTTGTTATGGCTACTCACGGCGGACCCTATGAGTGGTTATTTAAAGAAGAAGGTATTGAATATAATCTTGTAACACCTCACTTTAGTAATGAAAGGGCAAGAGACTTTGTTCTAACTAATACCGGAGAAAAAGGACTGGCAGAATTTTATACAGTAGAGGAATTAGATGAACATGTAGGTAGTGAAATTCAATTCTTTAAAGAACAAAACATAAAAAAAATAGTCACAGGATTTACACTATCGTGTGCTATATCTGCAAGGGCATTAAAAATTCCATATTATGTGACCCATTTAGGTTCCTTTGTTCCGCCTGTATTTGAGAAAAAAATGCTGGTACCTACATTGGTTACTAATTTTAAAATATTTAAAGTTATTCCCCGATCATGGTTGGTAAATTTGGTAAATGGGTTAATGTATAAGTCAAAAATGGCAACAAAGTCTTTTAATAAAGTGGCAGTGAAATATGGTGTTGAGCCATTTATGAGTATGGAAGAAATAATGATGGGGGATGTAATTGTCGTAACAGATGTACCTGAGATTTTGACTATATCAAAAGAGGAAATAGAAAATTGGAAACCGGAAGGGAAATATAAAAAATACTACAATCATCCAGTGAAGCTCAGATATGGAGGTGCTATTTTTGCAAAACTATTTGGCGATGCGAGTGATGAAATATTAAATTTTTTAGATACTGATAAAACAAAGATCTATGTTGCTTTAACATCTGGTCAATCAGCTGTCATCGAACGTGTTTATGAAGGTATAAAGGATTTAGATGCAAAGATTGTAATCCTTAGTACCGTTCACAAAATTAAAGAAACCAGTCACGATAATATTCTCGTTGTTGATCATCTACCATCACATAAAGTGATGCCCCTTATGGATGTGGCAATAATTCATGGTGGACAGGGTAGTGTTCAGACAGCCATTGATGCAGGTACACCAATTGTTGGTATTCCATTACATGTAGAACAGGGTCTTAATGTTGCCAATGTAGAAAAACATGGTGCAGGTATTATGCAGATAAAACATGATATTGATCCAGAGGAAGTTCGAGAAAAAGTAGAAAGAATTCTAGGAGATATTAGTTATAAAGAGAATATGAAAAAATTATCTATTTATCAAAAACAAGTTGATGGGGTTGTTAAAGCAGTTGATATTATACTTGAATAAAATTAAGAACTGCAGCCTTACAGGCTGCAGTTCTTTTATATCAAAATTGGATTCCCTTTAATACCTCTTCCATATACTCTGCTTTTACTCCGCTGGCATCCCAATCACCATCTATTACCGTAACAGTTATATATCCTCTGTTAGATTCAGTCAAGTCTGTTTCTATACTTATATCTTTTATCTCAGCAGAAAATTTTTCCATATCATTGTAGTTATAGATTTTGCCATCTTCGCCATATTTATAGTTTTGAAAATCTGTATATACATTTTCATTCCCTATAAATTTTAAACCTTTTACACTCCCTAGTGGATAATTGATACTTATTCCAGTTCCTAATGGCATAATCATCCTGCCTGCTTTCCATTCATCTGATAATTTTTCAACTATATTTGCCGTATAGTCTACTGCCGGTTCTAGATGTGAACCTAAGTTTTCATCGTCACCGCCATAGTATACCAAACTAACTGCCATAGATGGATAACCATGTCTTATTGCTCTGGCTGCTCCTCCTACAGTTCCAGAGTTAAACTGCACCTCTCCAAAGTTAGGTCCATCATTTACTCCAGA
Source organism: Psychrilyobacter piezotolerans (assembly GCF_003391055.1). Taxonomy (NCBI): domain Bacteria; kingdom Fusobacteriati; phylum Fusobacteriota; class Fusobacteriia; order Fusobacteriales; family Fusobacteriaceae; genus Psychrilyobacter; species Psychrilyobacter piezotolerans. The sequence goes on along the minus strand of NZ_QUAJ01000008.1, from coordinate 94,474 downwards.
TATTACTAAATCAGGCTTTTCATCCATTAATAGGTTGACTGCTACCTTAAAACAATCTGTCGGACTCCCTTCAAAGGCATATTTTCTCTCTCCATATTTTACCAATTTATGAGGTTTCTTATTCCATTTAATAGAAGTCCCAGCTCCACTCTGATTATCAATAGGAGCCACTATCCATACTTCGTGCCCTTTAGACTCTAATTCTTCATACAACATCTGAGCTCCAAGAGCATCATAACCATCATCATTAATCATTAATATTCTCATAGGTCTTTCCAATCTTTTATTGACAGCTACCCCATTATCTACCAGTTTTTCGCTTGTTCCTGTGCTAGTACATCCTGTAACTGCTAATATTAAAGATAAAATTATTACTATTTTTTTCATCATATTAATCTCCCTATATTTTTTTTAAAACTCTTTATAAACTATTTCTTTCTATGATATTTTTATACCAATGAAAACTTTTCTTCTTCAGTCTTTTGTTTGTCCCATTGCCATCATCGTCTTTATCGACATAGATGAGTCCATATCTTTTTGACATCTCACCAGTACTAGCACTTACCAAATCTATACATCCCCAAGGTGTATATCCCATCACTTCTACCCCATCATCTATAGCAGTTTTGATACTACTAATATGACTTTTTAAGTAATCTATTCTATAATTATCTATGATACTTCCATCCTCTTCTACCTTATCTTTTGCCCCTAATCCATTTTCTACTACGAATAGTGGTAACTCATATTTGTTATACAACCTTTGTAGGATAATGTTAAGCCCTATTGGGTCTACTTCCCATCCCCATTCACTGGCTTCCAAGAACGGATTCTTAACTCCAGCTAACATATTTCCACTAGTTTTATTCATATCTTCATCTACAGTTATAGTTCCAGACATATAATAACTAGCTGAAATAAAATCTACAGTATTTTCTGCAATTAATTTCATCTCTTCATCTGTACTTTCAAGGGTAATGTTTTTCCTTTCTAATTCTTTTAATATAAAACTAGGATAACGACCCCTTACCTGTACATCCAATGGAAAATCAACAAATTTCATCTCCTCTTTCTGAGATTCTCTTTGGTTTAACGGGTTTGAATCATACCCATACATAGGTAGGATTATAGACATGCACCCTATCTGCACATCTTTTCTTAAGCTTTTAGCATATTTTATTGCTTTTGCCCCGGCAACAAACTGGTTATGCATGGCTTTATACAGATTTGCTTCTTTCGTTTCCTTGTTATTATCTATGAATCCCAATGAAAATAATGGAAAGTGAAAAGCACTATTAATTTCATTAAATGTAAGGAAATATTTTACCCTGCTAATATATCTATCAAATACTACCTTTGTATAGTTTTCAAAGAACCCTATTACTTTTTTATTCTTCCAGGCTCCATATTTTTTTGTCAGGTTAAGGGGCATTTCATAGTGAGAAAGGGTAATAAGTGGTTCTATTCCATAACTTAATAGTTCGTCTACTACCCTATCATAAAATTCTAAGCCCTTTTCATTTGGTAGTTTTTCATCGCCATTAGGAAAGATCCTGCTCCAGTTTATAGACATACGAAACACTTTGAATCCCATCTCAGCAAATAATTTAATATCTTCCTTATAATTGTTATAAAAATCTATACCTTCATGGTTAGGATATACATTTTTTTCCCTGTCTATTTCAAAGTCAAAATCCGGTTGGTTAATTATTTTAAACCTTTCCTTCCCACCTGGTAATATATCTGCAATACAAAGACCTTTTCCATCTTTGTTATACGCTCCTTCACATTGGTTTGCAGCTGTTGCTCCTCCCCATAAAAATCCCTTAGGAAATTCACTTCTATTCATTTATACCACTCCTTTTTTATAATATTATTCTTAATAATTCTTCACTAAAGTTTATTTTTTCTTTCCCAGTATTTATTACTTCACTATAATCATCTGAATTAGATATAATAACCGGCGTATGCAGTGAGTACCCCTCTTTTTTTATCATATCCATATCAAATTCCAGCAATAAGTCTCCTGCCTCTACTATAGCTCCTTCAGCTACTTTAGGGTAAAAATGTTTTCCTTTTAGCTGTACTGTATCTATTCCTACATGCATGAGTATTTCTGCTCCGTCTTCCGTTTCCATAGCTACTGCATGACCTGTTGGGAAAAATACACTTACTTCTCCGCTTACCGGTGCTACCAGTTTACCTTCTGTAGGTATTATTACAACGCCCTTACCTAAAGCTCCTGATGCAAAAGCTTCATCTGCTGTTTCAGTTAAGTTTTTTACCAAACCCTTCAATGGGCTATAGATTTTTCCCTTTTCAACTTCTATTTTCTCTCTTTTTTCCACTACTTCTTCATCCTTATATCCAAAGAAGTATGTAACAAGGAATGCTAGTATAAATCCAACTGTCATCGCTGCCATACCTCCCAAGAACTCCATACCCAAGCCTCTTTCTGGATGTATAAATGTAGGTAATCCAAATATTCCAAGTCCACCCATCATAAATATTTTACTTCCAAAGAAACCTGATATTCCCCCCGATATGGATGCCGCTATACAAGAGATTATAAATGGTTTTTTTCTAGGCAGTGTTATTCCATATATAGCTGGTTCAGTTACTCCAAATGTTCCTGATATAACTGCTGATAAAGATAATGCTTTTAGTTTTTTATCCTTAGTTTTTAATAATATTGCCAATACAACTCCTGTTTGTGCAAATGAAGCCCCAAAAATAGCTGCAAGGATTGGATCAGATCCAAGTACTGTCAAATTATTTATCGCTAATGGAACAAGTCCCCAATGCAGACCAAATATTACAAATATTTGCCAGAAACCACCCAAAAATAAACCTAATAATATAGGGCTAAAATTATTGATAGACATAGTAATAATTCCCAATAATTGTCCTGCCCATGTTGCTAAAGGACCTATAACTATTAATGTTATCGGCATTACTAACAATAATGTACAAAATGGAACTAAAAATAGCCTTACAACACTTGGTATTACTTTATTAAAGAATCTTTCTACCTTTGAACTAAACATCACTGCAATTATTATAGGTATTACACTGGATGAATAATTCATCAATATAACCGGTATTTTCATAAAAGTCACATGTATAGGAGATTCTATAGATGTTCCTTGAAATAATGTAAACAGTGTCTCGCCGGATCTTAATCCTCCTAAAGTTGGATAGACCAATGTTGCTCCTATAGCCATACCTATAAATACATTACTATTAAACTTTTTGGCCGCTGTATATCCTAAGAATATAGGAAAGAAATAAAAGAAACTATCTCCTGTAGCTAGTAGTATTTCATAAGTACCTGAACCTGCAGATATAAGTCCAAGTGCTGCAAGTAAAGCTGTAAATCCTTTTATCATCCCGGTTGCGGCTAATAGACCTAAAACAGGTGTGAATACTCCCGATATTACATCTATTACTCTATCTAGAACTTTCCCCTTTGGAAGATCTTCTTCTTCTTCTTCTTCTTCTTCTTCTTCTTCTTCTTCTGTATTATCTGCCTCTATTCCGGCTATTTTTATAAGCTCTTTATATACATCTGGTACATGATTCCCTATTACAACTTGATATTGTCCACCACTTTGCACTACTGTTGTTATTCCGTCTAACTTTTTCAAAGTTTCTGTTTCTGCTTTCCCCTCATCTTTTAATTTGAACCTCAATCTTGTTATGCAGTGTGCCACACTTCTGATATTTTCAGCACCCCCTATTAGATTTATTATCTCTTTTGCTAATTCTTTATAACTCATATAATCCCCTCCTTTATCTGTATAAAGTATATATTTTATTTTAATTTTGTTCAAAGGCACTGTTTTTGATCTGTTTTCGTCATAAAAAACTTGAATTCAGACAAAATATAGCTTATACTACTAAAGTAGAGAAAAATAAAACTAATTTTTCGTCTTTAAACAACAACTATTTTTTTTTTCATAAGGGAGGATTATGTATTATTTTTTAAAAAAGCAGGACTTCAACCTTGAGAAGTACGACTTTGACATAGATATTTCACCTAGACTAACAAAAAAAGAGCAGGAAATTTTAAATTTATTCCTGACTTATTTTGATTTAGAAAAGGAATACTCTGAATTCATCTTTGACTTTAAGGTTTTCAATTTAACTATTGAGGAACTTAAAAAATATATTTACAGCATGAATAAAAAAGTAATTAGCGCATCTATATATAAAGGGGAAAAGGAATTGACATCCCTTTACTTTAGTATTTTCAATATAGTGGTATTTCAGGAAAATAAAGTAATATACAAGCTATCGGAGGAACTTCGTTTAGCTCATAATTATGGCAATTTTTTTAATCGATTTAATATCTTAGCTATATTAAGGTTCAAATCTATGTATAGTTATAACCTTTTTAAATTATTTATAAAGAATGTTAGTCCTAAGAAGGAATTTGAGTTTGAGTTAAATTTAATCGATTTCAAAAAAGTTTTAAATATACCAGAGGATAAGTATAAAAGATTTTATGATTTTGAAGCAAAGGTTTTAAAGCCTGTATTAAGAGATTTGGAATTGGTTACTCCACATATCTATATAGAAAAGATTAAAAGTCAAAAAGGTAAAGGGTCAAAAATTACAGGAATTAAATTTCATGCAATCAATCCCTTTCACATAGAAGTTAATAAAGATACGAATCTGTTATTAAAAGAATTTACAGATTATATAGAAGATTTTTCTATAGCTTATGAAAATGTTTATTCCTATAGAAAAACTCATTCATTATTAGATACAAGAAATTATATTTTGCAGAACACAGACTCCATATTTAGTATTAAAAAAAAATGAGCCTTGGACTTCCCTGGAATGTTAAATTGAGTATAGTACTCCAAAAATAACAGAATTAAATATAATCCATTGGGTTCAACTAAAAAAAGTCACTTTATAGTGACTTTTTTTCTACTATTTTAAAACTGCAATCTTCGCAATAGGGATTTCTTGGTGGAAGTGACAGAAAATGAACCCATTTATAAAAATGTTAGTATTATTAGACTTTATTATATCTGACAGGAAAGTGTTTTATATTTTATTTAGTTTATTAAAAGAAGAGATAATGATATAAAAAATGGTATGATGGATCAATGATTAGAAAAGGAGGTGGGGAAATGGAAAATGAAAAATTTACTATTCCGGCAGTAGGAGGGATTATAGAAGGGAATAGAAATGGAGAAGATATGATCTTGATACAAAAAAGGGTTAAAGATTCCAAGGAAGGTATTGGTTTACTGGAAATACCGGCAGGAAAAATCAGCTCCTTAGATCCTCCAATGAGTCTCAGGAAATTCAGTGGATTTCATTGAAAGTATTAAAGGAAAGGCTGGAAAGATCGCAAAAAGATTTTTATCCAATGCATATCAGTACATTAAAAAAATACCTTAAAATGAAGAATGTGTATTAACAAAAAAGGATGCTGATAGACTAATCAGCATCCTTTTTACTAAACTTTAGTTTTCATCCTTTATTTCAATGGGGTTTTCAGGATAACTCGTCCAATCGGAATAACTTCCTATATACACCTTTCCATTGGAGAAAAATTCACTGTAAACTGCGTAATCTAAAGATGCATTTACCCCGGAACCACATGAAAACACTATATTTTTACTTTTCTATATTATTCAGCTTTTTTTTTACATAGCTTAACTTCTATTTAAATAATATTCAATTATTTCTTAATTCTTGTTACATCTTTTCATAAGATAATTCGCTATTTTCGTTTTTATTTACAACTCTATAAATAAAAGTTATCGCTAAACCTGCAATACTGAAACCTATAGCAATAAGAAAGGCTACTTTGCTCATTTTAGCAATTTTTACCATAATTGTCGGCCCGAAATAACCTGCAACTGCAAATCCTGAAAACATTATTCCGAAATTAACACTGTTGTTTTTAGATCCAAATTGATCTGCTGTAAATCCTGGATATACTCCCATAAATGATCCAAAGCATATTCCGATAATAGATAATCCAATGTAGAATGTTGTTACGTCCCCGTTTCCTGAAATGTATAAGAATCCTAATCCAATCATTGATAGTGAACATGCAAGAGCAAGAGTATTGATTCTTCCTATTTTATCAGAAATACTTCCAGCCCAAATTCTTCCCATTACGTTAAATAATGCTAGTGCTGATACTGCTACAGTAGCTTCCGCAGTAGACATTCCTATAAGTTTTCTAGCCAGCGGTGAAGCTAATGGAATAATCATAAGTCCAGAAAAAGCTCCACAAGTAAGTAAAGTAATCATTATATAGAATTTAGGTGTTTTTAACATTTCTTTCCAATCCATATTAGCTTTAGGTCCTGATTTTTTTTGTACTGGAGGTTCCCATCCCTCAGGTTTAAATCCATCTGGGCATTTTTCTATGAAGAATGCACTAATACATACAATCAGAGTAAATGCTCCACCAATAATCTTAAATGCAGATATTACTCCCATTTTAGCAGTAATAACCGCAGCGATTGGTGGTATTATTACTGAACTGATACCAAATAGAGCTGTTGTTACTCCACCAACAAATCCTCTTTTGTCTGGAAAAAACTTGATAGAAGTACTGATCGTACAACCATATACCATTCCAAGACCTAGTCCTGTTATAACTCCATATGAGAGTATCAACGAACTAACACTTTTAGCAAATCCGGATAATATCATTCCACCACCAAACATAAGTCCGCCAACAAAAATTACTAATTTGGGTCCAAAAGTGTCATTAATTTTTCCTCCAGAGATCATTGTGATAGGACCTACTGAGTTAGCAACGATAAACACAACTGTTAAATGTGCAGGCGTAATTTTCACACCATTAATTTGACTTAAATATTCCGCCATAGGTGCTGAAAACACACTCCATGCATATAAAGAACCAATGCAAAGATTAATAAAACAACTAGCAATTAAAATTAACCATCTTTTTTTTGAATAATCCATATTTCCTCCTATTTTATTGTGATTTTTTTATCTTTTCTTTAGAAATAACAACATAAAATTTAGCGTAGCATCTCCACCTCCCCCTGTTTATATTTTGAGTTTATTGTCATTTATTTTGAAATAACAACTTGGAATCAAGCATAACATATTTTTTCAGACATGTAAACATTTATATGTCTTGATATATATATATTTGTAGATGTAATTTTTATATGATAAAATTATTAAATAAAAATAATTAGAAAAAAGGTGGCTGATAGTATGAGAACTTTAAAATATGCAATTTTAGGACTTTTAAATAGAAGACCTATGACTGGATATGACATTGGAAAAGAATTTAATTATGAATTATCTGAATTTTGGTATGCAAAACACAGCCAAATTTACCCGGAATTAAAAAGATTAGCTAAAGAAGAGTTTGTTACCTATGATATTGAAATTAGTGGAGATATATTAGAAAAAAAACAATATTCTATTACTGAAAAAGGACAAAAAGAACTTCTTATGTGGTTACACAAAGATGAAATTATTGAAAAGACTCCTAAAGATGTTTTTAGATTGCGTATGTATTTTTCTAATAATCTAGATTTAGAATCAAGAATTCACCTTTTAGAAAGTCAGAAAATGCAACATAAGAAGCGTTTATATGCTTTGCAGAAAATTTTAGAACAGTATCCTGTGGTTCCTGATTATAATAGTGATCGTTTTGGAGATTTTATAATATTAGAAGGTGCAATTATACGCCAAGAGAGTCTTCTTAAATGGCTGGATAAATGCATAGATTATTGCAAGAAAGCCCAAGAAGAGAAATAATGGAATTATTCTAAGTTGCCCCTTGTAAAAAAGACCTAAGGATCCCGTTTTTAACGGGGGTTATTTCTTTTCATACAAAACTCCTTCCCAAATCAATAAATTAAAATTTTTAGTCATCAGCGAGGACTCCAAGTGGAGTTCTTTTTTTTATTTCCTGTTCTTTATTTATACGTTTCATTTCAAATATGAGCTATTTAGTAATTTTTAATTATTTTTTTTTAGAAAAACACTTGATTTTTAAAAATAAACATGTTAATATCAACGTATAAATGTTTACATGTTTGAAAAAACTTGTATGTAAAGTAATAAATCATAGCTATGCAAAATTTGCAGGATATGTACTATTAATAGCTGCCTGTTTGTCTACTTACATGAAAGGAATATCAGTAATCATAGCTTGACCATTTGGAAGTCCAATTTATAAAATAAAAATAAGGAGTTGAAAAAGATGGCGAAAATAATATCAGCAAGAGAAGCTGCAAAATTAATTAAAGATGAGTCTACGGTTGTTGCCAGTGGATTTGGTCTTGCTTGTTGGCCAGAGGAAATAGGAATAGGAATAAAGGAAAATTATCTTGAAGAGGGGCACCCTAAAAATATTACTTTAATGCATTCAACTGCAATAGGGAATAGAAAAACTAAGGGAATAGGTCATTTTGCACATGAAGGGCTTGTTAAAAGATGGATTGGTGCTATAACAATAGCTGCACCAGAGTTTGCATCTATGATAGAGCAAAATAAATTAGAAGCTTATAACTTGCCGCAAGGAGTAATAGCACAATTATATAGAGAAATTGCATCTGGAAGACCTGGTGTTATAACAAAGGTAGGTTTAGGAACATATGTGGATCCTAGAATTGAAGGTGGAAAGCTGTCGCCAAGAACAGTAGAAGATATAGTTAAAGTCGTGGATTTTGAAGGGGAAGAATGGCTGTTTTATAAGTCGTTCCCATTGGACGTGGCTATAATTAGAGGAACAATAGCTGATGAAGCCGGTAACCTGACTATGTCAAAAGAAGGTCTGTTAATGGAAGTGCTGCCTATTGCACAAGCAGTTAAAAATTCTGGTGGAATAGTAATAGCACAGGTAGAAGGTATAGCATCAGAAAATACAATCCACCCTAAAGATGTAAAGGTTCCCGGAATTTTAATAGATTACCTAGTGGTATCTAAACCAGAAAATCACTTTCAAACAGAGGCAACAAAATATAATCCAGGATTCTCAGGAGAATTAAAGGTTCCCGTGAAAAACATAGCCTCATTACCAATGGATGAAAGAAAGGTAATAGCCAGACGTGCTGCTATGGAGCTAGAATCAAATACAATCCTAAATCTAGGAGTGGGAATTCCAGCTAATGTAGGAAGTGTTGTAGTAGAGGAAGATGCAAAAGACCTAGTAACATTCACTACAGAAGCAGGTACTATTGGAGGTATACCTGCCGGCGGAGGAGACTTTGGACATGCATATAATCCACAAGCTCTAATTGATCATCATGCTCAGTTTGATTTCTATGACGGTGGAGGAATAGATCTATCTGTTTTAGGATTGGCTCAGACAGATGAATCTGGAAATATAAATGTAAGTAAGTTTGGAACAAGAGTAAATGGGTGTGGAGGATTTATCAACATATCTCAATCAGCTAAGAAACTAATATTTGCAGGAACATTCACAGCAGGTGGATTAAAGCTGAAAGTAGAGGATGGGAAATTAATAATAGAAAATGAGGGTAAACACAAGAAGTTTATTAAAAATGTACAGCAAATTACTTTCAGTGGAAAATATGCATCAAGTGTAGACCAATATGTGCTATATATTACTGAAAGAGCAGTATTTAAACTAATAGATGGAAAAATGACTCTAATCGAAATAGCACCTGGTGTAGATTTAGAAAAAGATATCCTAGCACAGATGGACTTCGTACCAGCAATTTCTAAAGACTTAAAAGTAATGGATGCTGGAATCTTTAGTGAAAATTGGGGACAATTAAAATCGATCCTCGAAAAAAAATAAACAAATAAACAAAAAAAATAAATTAAAATAGAAATAAGGAGTTTAATAAAATGAAGATAACAGAATTATTAGGAATTGAATACCCTATATTTTTAGGTGGAATGGCACAAATCTGTATGGGAGAGTTTGCAGCCTCAGTATCAAATGCAGGTGGACTAGGAGTAATAGCTTCTGGAGGAATGAGTGCAGACGATTTACGTAGAGAAATAAGAATTTGTAAGGGATTAACAGACAAGCCCTTTGGTGTAAATATCATGCTTATGATGCATAATCGTGCTGAGTTAGCTGAAGTATTAGTAGAGGAAAAAGTAAATGTAGCAGTAACTGGAGCAGGAAATCCAGCTCCATTTTTAGAAATGTGGAAGGAAGCGGGAATAAAAGTAATCACAGTAATCCCATCTGTAAAGATAGCAAAGAAGATGGAAGCATTAGGTGTAGATGCAGTAGTAGCAGAAGGGACAGAAGCTGGTGGTCATGTAGGTGAGACAACTACCATGGCTCTTCTTCCCCAAGTAGTAGACGCATTATCTATTCCAGTAATAGGAGCAGGTGGAATTGCAGATGGTAGAGGAGTAGTGGCTGCTTTTGCTTTAGGTGCTCAGGGAGTACAGGTAGGAACTCGTTTTGTAGCAACAAAAGAGTGTCCAGTACATGAAAACTTTAAAATTGCTGTTTTAGAAGCGTCTGATACCGATACTCTTGTTACTGGTAGAAGTCTGGGTGGGCCTGTTAGAGGGATAAAAAATCCTATGACTATGAAGTTCTTAGAGCTTGAAAAGAGAAGTGCATCCAGAGATGAATTAGAAGAATTATCTCTAGGTTCTTTAAGAAAAGCTGTCTTTGAAGGTGACAAAGAAAATGGTTCTGTAATGGCTGGACAAATATGTGGTATGGTAAATGAAATTACTACTGTAAAAGAAGCTATAACAACAATATTTGAAGAAGCTAAAGAAGTTTTAACTAATCTAAAAACTTTTAATTAATTATTTAATAAGACAAGCCCTCAGAAAAAACATTCTGAGAGCTTGTCTTATTATTAAAGGTTCTGGTGTAACAATTATGAAAAAATTAAAATATCTGTATAATATTTTTTATCAAAACTTTTTGAGGAGGAATTTATGACTAAGGCAGAAATACTTTCTAAACTGAATCTGGAAGAACTTATAGGAACTCCATTTGAAAATATGATAGATATTACTAAGATTAAGAGAGGAAGCTCTGTCTATTACGAACGGTTAAAGGAATTCAATACATGCTATATAATAGAAGGACATATTCAGCATATAGTATATACTCCTGATGGAGGGGAATTTTATAGGGACCTCTATGAAGATGAGATCACAGGAGTAAACTTTTGTTTTTCCAAGAAGATTTCACAAGAACGTTTTCGGCTCTTTGATGTGGATATAGTAGCAAAGGAAGATTCTAAGATTGCGTATTTACCCCTTGATAAGATAATGGATCTTGAGTTTAAAGGGAAGAGTGCCGTTCTCAAAAAACTTATAATGATGGGAGTAGAAGATCACTTTAAAGAATTTAAATATCTTCTTCTTAAAAATGTATATTCAGATGAACAGTTCTTTATTAAACACCTGGAAAAGTGCCAAACTATAGATATTGGAAGTACCAGAATAATTTCCGAACATTTGAATATAAATTTGAGAACTCTCCAGAGGTTGTTAAAAAATCTTCAGGATCAGGGTATTATAGAGAGAACGGGGGATAAGCTCTCTATAAAGGACCCTGTTAAGCTGGGGAAATATAAGGAAAAATTTGAAAAGTAGAGGCCTCAAAGCCTCTACTTTTTTATATAATAGAAAATTATGGTATTCGCGCCTATTGGCGTGGGATTTTCAAACAAACCAGTTTATAATGTCTATATAAGAAATAAAAACTTTAGAAAGTTTATATTTAATTAATAAAAAATGGAGGTATTTAAATGAAAAATTTTATCGGAACACAAATGATTTATACGTATGCCAATGGATGGGAATATGAAATCTATATAAAAAATGAGGATACTGTAGATTACCGTATTCACAGCGGTATGGTAGGCGGAAGATGGGTAAAGGAACAAAAGATGCATCTAGTGGAGTTAACAAAAGGTGTTTACAAAATATCATGGACCGAGCCTACTGGAACAGATGTAAGTTTAAATTTTATGCTGGAAGATAATAAAATGCATGGTGTAATTTTCTTTCCAAAATGGGTACACGATCATTCAGAAATAACTGTATGTTATCAAAATGATTACATCGATTTAATGGAAGAATCCAGAGAAAAATATGAAACATACCCTAAGGATGTTGTAGATGAGTTTGCAGCTATTACTTATGTAAAAAATGTAGGAGTTAACAACGAAAATATAATTTCCGAAGCTCCCTATAAAGGAATGTCAGATGAAATAAGAGCAGGTAGCTTTTATAAATAATCTATTTTCTAAAAAAGAAGGAGGGGTAAATTATGAGTACTTATATATTGGTTCATGGAGCATGGCATGGAGGGTGGTGCTGGGATAAAGTCGTTTCCCTGTTAAAAGAAAAAGGACACAAGGTTTTGGCTCCAGACCTGCCGGGGCATGAACAGAAGGATCCAATTCCACCTGGCCAAATTACTCTACAGGATTATGTAGATAAACTTTGCAAGGTTCTGGACGAACAGTCTGAACCGGTGTATCTCGTTGGCCACAGTATGGGAGGAGCCGTCATCACTCAGACAGCTGAATTCCGGCCAGACAAGATCAAAAAACTTGTCTACGTCAGTGCATTTTTACTTCAAAATGGTGAATCCCTGACGACAATTGCTTCGGTGGATGAAGATACCCTGCTCTTCCCTAATACGGCGATTTCCGAAGATAAAGCTTATGCCACTGTAGGAGAAGATTTGATAAAGAAAATCTTTTTTGGTGACTGCTCCCACGAGGATGTAGAAAGAGCAAAGTCGCTCTTGACTAATCAACCGGCAGCTCCTCTTATTACACCGGTTGAAACAACTTCTGAAAACTTCGGCCGGGTATCGAGAATTTATATCTCTTGCACACACGACAGGGCTATTTCTCCTTCTGCACAGAAGAAGATGTATACAAATTCTCCCTGTGAAAAAGTGATTAAAATGAATACCAGTCACTCTCCTTTTCTTGCAGCTCCTGATGAGCTAGCAGGTCATCTGCTTTCACTATAAGGCTAAAGATCAGAAGGTTTCATCAAAGGAATGGGATAAGGCATACAACTAAAAAGGCAAGTCGATAAAATGAATCGATTTGCCTTTTTAGGATATGAAATATGAAAGTTTCAATTGCTTATTATGGAGTTTTCATTCTTTGTTTCAATGGGGTTTTCAGAATAACTCGTCCAATCGGAATAACTTCCTATATACACCTTTCCATTGGAGAAAAATTCACTGTAAACTGCGTAATCTAAAGATGCATTTACCCCGGAACCACATGAAAACACTATATTTTTATACTTATCCAGCCTCCTGAAGATTTCTTTTAATTCATCTATGGATCTTACCTTTCCATCTTTTAACAGTGACTTTGAATCAATACAAAGAGCTGTGGGGATATGACCCGGCTTAGAATAAAATGGTTCATTCAGGCCTAAATATCTTTCGTGGGATCTGCATTCTACCAGGGAGATATCTTTATCCAATATTCCCTCTTTAACTTCATTGATCTCAGCATATATATCATTTTGGATCTCAAAATCATATCTGCTGTTCTCTGGTAATGGAGTTTCCTCCTCAGTTACCCTTCCCCCTTCTTTTACCCACTGTGCATATCCGCCATCTAATATTTTAATATCTTCATGGCCGATATATTTAAACATCCAAAATGCTCTGGCTGCTGTAACCATCTCCTCATCATATACGACGATAGAGCTGTCCTTTGTTATTCCTAATCTTTCAATTTTTTCTATGAACTCCCCCATCTCAGGCAGTGGTCTTGACCCACCATGCTCTTTTTTTACTCCTGCTAAGTCCCTGTCTAAATCTATGAAAAAAGACCCGTCAATGTGCTCTTCCTTATATTTTTTCTGTCCGTACTCTTTATCGTGTAGATCAAACCTTACATCTAGGATTACCACTTCTTTTAAATTTTCTTTTAGTCTATTTACACTTATAAAATTATTCATTTTAAAGCCTCCTGCAAAATATTTATATTTGTGTTATTAAATAATTTTTATAAAAACTACCTAATAAATATACCATAGATAAGTAAAAAAGACCTCTTTTTCAAGAAGCCTTTATATTCTAAACCTTATTTCTTAAAGTAAGTCATATCCACATGGGGAATACCGTCCTCTGAATAAACCTCGGAAACCGCTTCAAATCCCAGACTTTCATAGAATTTTTTCAGATAATCCTGTGCTCCTATGGTTATCTTCTTTTCGCCCCAGTTATGAATTATATAATCCATCCCGGCTTGTACAATTTTTCTGGCTAACCCTCTTCCCCTTGCCTGGCAGGTTACTAAAACCCTTCCTATGGAAGGTTCATCATATGAAATTCCTGGTTTTATAACTCTTAGATAAGCCAGAATTTTATCATCTTCCTCAATCATAATATGAACTGATTCCAGATCTTTTCCATCTAAATCGTTATAGACACAGTCCTGTTCTACCACAAAGACCTCCGATCTCACCCTTAATATTTCATATACTTCCCTGGTTGTAAGATCGTCAAAATTTTTAATCTCTAAATTCATTTTCTAATACCTCCCTTTCATACCTTATATATATAACAAGATATCATTTTTTTGAAATGTTTACAATAAAAGCCCTTTTACCCTATTCAAGACCTATATGAATTTAAAAATAATCCGGCCCTGTTGAGAAACAAACTTTTATATGATATTATAAAAAGAAAAAGGAGAATTATATGCAGAAAATAATATTAGATTGTGATCCGGGGATGGATGATGCTTTAGCTGTCATAACAGGCTTAGCAGATAAGAATATAGAGATATTGGGAATAACTACTGTGGCTGGAAATGTAGAACTTTCCCATACAACAAGAAATGCGTTAAATCTTTTGGAGTATTTAAATGAAGATCTAGATGTATATTGCGGATTAGATAAACCATTAAAAAGGGATCTGCATACAGCAACTGAATTTCACGGAGAAACAGGGATGGGAGACATAGAACTTCCCAATTCATCCAAGGGATTTTCAAAAAGATATGCAGAATTTTATCTGGAGTGTGCTGAAAAATATCCCCAGGAAGTTGAATTAGTTGCCGTAGGGCCCTTAACAAACGTTGCTGCAGCACTGACTAAATACCCGGAATTAAAAACTCTTTTAAAGGGAATAACTATTATGGGGGGATCACTTTGCGGCGGGAATATAACTCCCCATGCAGAATTTAATATTTTTGTTGATCCAGAGGCGGCAAACATAGTATTTAGTTCAGGTTTAGAAGTAAAAATGGTTGGATTAGATGCTACTATGAAGGGGCAGTTCACAATTAATGAACTGGAGGATCTCAGAAAATCTAATTCTAAATACAGCAGGGCGACAATGGAAATTTTTGATTCTATGTTCAGAGTCAGGGAAAAAATAGGAATGACAAGTGTAACCTTCCACGATACAATAGCCATGATCGCACCTGTATATGAGGATGCATTTAAGTTTGAAGAAAAAAATATATTAGTTGGAATAGATGAGAAAAGGGGAGAAACTGCTGAAAATTTTTGTGGCGGTAAAATAATGGTAGCTGTTGATTTTGATAAAACTTGGTTTAAAAAATATTTAATTGAGACATTAAATTAAAACAAAAAAGGTAACTTCTGTAGTCTACAGAAGTTACCTTTTTTTTATCCAGGAAATTATAAATCAGAAGATTTACAAAAGAAGAATCTTTTTTAAAGTATGATGGTTATCAAAAAAGACCGATAATAAATTAATATAATATAAAAAAAAACAAAATTATAAAAACCAAAATAAATATGAAATTGACCTTTATGAAGACTAGAAGAAAAATAGCAGGTATAAATTCTTATTCAAAAGATTTATTTACTTATAATTTTGTAAATATATTTAAAAATGATATTGACAATAATTAAATTAGGGTATATAACTATATTAGAAAATAATTATATAGTTGTGGAGGGGTATTATGGAAAAAGATATGGTTAAAGTTTTTAAGGGACTCGGGCATCCCATAAGGCTTAAAATAGTAAAAAAACTCGGAAAAGAACGTCTGTGTGTCTGTGAACTTCAAAAAGATGTGGAATTTTCCCAGTCTAATCTTTCTCAGCATTTAAAAATAATGAGGGATTCGGGAATCCTTACTGCAGAAAAGGAAGGACTCAAGGTGATGTATCAGATAAAAGATGAAAATTTACTTAAGGTTATCCACACAGTAAAGGAAATCCTGGATCTCAGATATTTAGAGGAGGCGAAGCAATCATGATAAAGTATATATTTTCCTTTGGCTGGCTTGACCAGGGAACCACCTGGATTCTTAAAAATTTAGGAGTAGATATGGGAAGCAGATTTGGCGGATCGGTTCATTTCTTTATCTATGATGTAATAAAGATTCTCATCCTCCTTTCCATAATGGTATTTGCTATCTCCTATATAAGAAGTTATTTTTCTGTAGAGAAAACAAAAAAGATCTTGGAAAAAATGGGAGGGTTAAGGGCACATATAGCAGCCAGTCTTCTGGGAATAGTGACACCTTTTTGTTCTTGTTCCAGTGTCCCGCTCTTCATAGGATTTATAGAGGGGGGAATTCCCCTTGGAGTGACCTTTTCCTTTCTTATAACCTCCCCCATTGTAAATGAGGCAGCCTTTGTGATTTTACTGGGAACTTTCGGCCTTAAGATAGCGGGTTATTATGTTCTTGCAGGAGTGGTCTTAGGGATCTTAGGGGGGTATCTGATCCATATTTTAAAACTTGAAAGATATGTAGAAGAATATGTATATGAGATAAAAATGGGAGAAAGTCAGATAAGAGTTTTATCCAGAAGGGAAAGACTGGAATTTGCCAAAAGCAATGTAAGGGAGATCGTAGGAAGAATATGGAAGTATCTTTTAATCGGTATAGGAATAGGGGCTCTTATCCACGGATGGGCTCCGGAAGAGATTCTTTCTGAATATGCAGGACCGAAAAACCCATTGGCAGTACTCTTTGCTACAATTATAGCTATTCCCCTTTATTCCAATGCCATGGGGACTATTCCCATTGCAGAAGCCTTGATAAATAAAGGAGTAGGGATGGGAACGGCCCTGGCATTTATGATGGCTACCACAGCTCTGTCGCTGCCGGAGATGATACTGCTCAGAAAGGTGATAAAGCCCAAACTCATAGGAGTATTTACAGGGATAACAGGGATGGGAATAGTGGCAGTAGGATATCTTTTTAATATGATTATATAAAAGATGAACATAATTAACGGTATTTATTGAAGGATTAAGGGGGATAAAGTGTTTTCAGAAAAATTGATTAAATCGTCTCAATGGAAAAAGAATTTCTATGAGAAATATACTTGGATAATATTTTTGTTGATGTGGATTTTGCCGCTGATTGATATCAGATTTGGAATTTTAGGCTTAATTTCTATGACTATGGCAGTAATTCTATCTCTTTTTAGTAAGGGAAAACCTCACTGTGCCTATTTTTGCCCCAGAGGCGGGGGGTTACAAAAATTATTAAGAAGGTTTAGTTTAGGGCTTAAGACACCTGAATTTTTAAATAATAAGGTCGTCAGATATGGATTTACAATATTTTTAACAATAAAAGTAGTTTTAGGAATTATAAGTGCTGAAAATATATATGATCTGGGATCAGCTATGTATTTTGGATTTGTAGCTACCAGTATTTTGGCAATTACAATGGGGTTACTGATAAAACCCAGAGTTTATTGTGGTCAGCTGTGCCATGCTGGGAATATTGCCGGACTTATTAATACAATAAAAAAGCAAGGTGACGTTGCATCCAGATAGGCATAATCTAGTATTTTGGTGACACCCTTGCGGGTATAATTTTCTAGATAATAATAATAAATAATTTTAAAATAGGGAGGAATTAATAGTGGAAATTAAAATATTGGGAACAGGGTGTAATAAGTGTGATGATCTTTATGACAATGTGGTAAAAGCACTTTCTAAAGCGGGAAAGGAGGCAGATATAGAAAAGGTAGAGAATATAGTAACTATAATGTCCTTTGGTGTAATGAGTACTCCGGCTCTTGTTATCGACGGGAAAGTAGTGATCAGCGGAAGGTCTGCTAAGGTAGAAGAAATAGAGAAGTTACTTAAATAAATTTATAAACAGGGGGCAATTATGAGTATTCAGACTGTGAAACAATATTTTAAAGATAATAATCTTCCTTTAAAGGTTATTGAAACCAATGAAGATACTTCTACTGTGGAAAAAGCAGCCAAAGCCCTAGGCGTGGAACCTGACATGATAGCCAAAACTTTGGCATTTAAGTTAAAAGAAAAAGAAATTTTAATTTTAACTAAAGGAAGAGCTAAAACAGATAATAGAAAATTTAAAGATTATTTTAAAGAAAAGCCTAAATTTGTTAACCTCGAAAAGGTTGAGGAAGTTACAAGCCATCCCATAGGAGGTGTCTGTCCCTTTGGTCTGCCAAAAAAATTAGAGATATATCTGGATATATCCTTAAAGGAATTTACCACAGTATATCCGGCAGGAGGTTCTCCTAATTCTGCCGTAAAGATAGATGTAGATTATCTTGCAGAGGTAACTAAAGGAACTTGGATAGACATAACTAAACAAGAATTAGTCTAAGGTCTAGCCCGCAGATAGAATTTTACAAAAAATCAGGTTAGCCTGGTTTTTTTTATTATTTAAGATTTATAATTATTTCAATGGTAACCAATGTTACAGAAGATTCAAATTTAATCTGTTATAATATTTTTGAGTAAAAAAGCAACGTGACGTTGCATCCAGACAAACACAATCTAGGTTTTTTATTCTCTTTGCGAGTATAATTTTCTAGATATTAAAAAATCTAAATAAAAGGGTGATTGAAATGTTATACATTTTATACTACACAGAGACAGGAAATACAGAAAGGGTGGCATTAAAACTTAAGGAAAGGCTAAAGACAGCAGTGGTAGCAAATATTAATGATTTTGATTCTGATATACTCAAAGAGGAGGACACTCTTATTCTGGGATGTGCTGCTTATGGAGATGAAGAGTTGAGTGCAGAGATGGAAATATTTGTAGATAAGATTAATTATGAATGGAATGGAAAAACATTGGGGTTATTTGGCAGTTATGGTTCAGGTGACGGCACTTGGATGGATAGATGGGTAAAAAAGATGGATGATATAGGGGCTAAAGTTGTAGATAATGGATTGAGAATTCAGAGAGACTCTATTGAAGGTAGATCATATGATGAGTATGCTGGTTTTTTTAAGGAGGTAATGGAGATGAAATATTCAAAGGATAGTCTTCCTAAGGAAGCGGTTAAAGTAGGAGAAACACCATTTATGACAGGAGAAAATGTTTTTCCCGGGATTTTAGAAAAACATATGGCTCCTAAAGAAAAATATGGATATATAGTTGTTGAAGAAGGAAGTCTTGATTTTGTATGGGAAGATAACTTAGAAGAAGTATTTACTGTAGATAAGAACCATCCTTTCCTTATAGAACCGGAGAGATATCATCATGTTATAATTACAGAAGAGGTTAAATTTAAGGTAGAATTTTATAAATTTGAGAAAGAGATTAAAGAGAGCTGTGTGGAAGCTCTAAGACCTGGTGAATCTTTTATAAAATAATTTAGTGTAGATGGCTCTTACTTTTAAGAGCCGTTTTTTTTCTTGCTCTTTTTTAATAATTTTATGATTAAGGGGATTTTTTATGGAAAAAATAAAGCTAAAGTACATAAAATTATCGGATCCCTGGAAGAGATGAAAGCAAAGACAGGACTTAAATTTCTAGCTGCGGCAGTAGAAACAAAATAAACAGTAATAAAATATAAGAGGAAATTTAAACTTAAAGAGCAATATATTAATATGTTCTATTATTTAAATAGTTCGATAAAAATTTTATTCCCATCATAGCAGGAGATTTAAAAAATGTTTTTACTTATTTTTAGAGGTGATTTATGAGAAATTTGAGAAAGATAGGGAAAAGTTTTCGTTATACCGTTCTCTTTATAGTAATTATTAATATTCTGTTTATAGGAGGTGTATGGATTTATTCAACATATAATTATTTTAATGAAGAATCGGAAAAAATAAAACAGGAATATACCCTCAGGGAAAAAATGAGAGTGAAGGATGCTGTCAACCAGGTTATAGAAAGGATAGAATATCATAAATCGGAAACGGAGAAAATTTTGGATAAAAGAATCAAAGAAAGAGCCTATGAAGCCCATGATATGGCTGTGGTTATCTATGAAAAATATAAGGGGGATAAAAGTGATGAAGAAATAGAAAAACTCATCAAAGAAACCCTGGAGGTCATCAGATTCAATGATGGGAGAGGATATTATTTTGGCGGAAATATCAATAAGGGAAAACTTTTATTTACCTCTAACCCCGACTATGTGGGGGAAATGGTTTTAGATTACAGGGGAGCTGACGGAAGATATATCTTCAGGGAAATGGTGGATCTGGTAAAGGAAAAAGGAGAAGGCTTCTATGAATATATGTGGGCAAAACCCGGAGATACAGGGTATGACCATAGAAAAAAATCATTTTTAAAACTCTTTAAACCTCTCAATCTATGGATAGGAACAGGAGCATATTTTAAAGATGTGGAAGAGGATATAAAAAAAGATATTTTAAATGAGATAACCCACCGAAGTCCGGATAATGGGAAATATATTTTTGTACTGGATTTTTCAGGAAAACTTCTGGCTACGGAAGATATAGATCAAAAGAAAGACATAGGAGAAAATTTGTGGGAGTTGAAAGATGATAACGATATAAAAATAGTACAGGAATTAAAAAAAATATCTGTAAAGCCCCAGGGGGGATTTTTAAACTATAATTGGATAAAACCGGGAGATGAAAATAAAGAAGTTCCTAAAATGACCTTTGTCAGGGCAGTAGATGGCTGGGAATGGATGGTAGGAACTGGTGTTTATCTGGATGATATAGACAAAACAATTTCTACCAATAAAAAAATTTTAATGGATCAAATGAAGGAAATTTTAATGGAAATTTCACTTTTCATATTTTTAATGGGTGGAATAATTTTTTTATCTGAATTTTATGTAATGAAGAAAGTAAAGAGATTCATAGATGAAAGCGAAACTATATATGAAACACTGATAAATTTATCCCTTGACGGGATTTATCTGGGAAATGAAAAGGGGGAAATAGAAGATTGTAATATCAGTGCATATAAAATGCTGGGATATACAAGGGAAGAATTAGATACTTTATCCCTGTATGATTTTCAAAAAAATAATTTGGATGATTTAAGTGCTCCGAAGGATATTATTACAGGGGATTCCTACGAAGAAAGAATTTTTAAAAAAAAGAATGGAAAATTTATTTTTATAGAACTAAATTCAAAATATGTAAAACTTAACAATAAAAAGATGCTGATCGCCTTTGTAAGAGATATTACAAACAGGAAAAAAATGGAAAAAAGACTCATAGAACTATCAATAACAGATGGGCTGACGGGGCTGAGCAACAGAAGACATCTTCTAAACCAGCTGGAAGTGAAACTAAAGGAGGTCAATGCTGAGAAACCCCTGTGTATCTCCATGATCGATATCGATCATTTTAAAAAAATCAATGACACTTTAGGGCATTGTGCAGGAGATGAAGTTTTAAAGGAATTTGCCAGAATTTTGACCGGGAATCTTCGGAAAACAGACCTCATAGGCAGATACGGAGGGGAAGAATTTTTAATAGTCCTTCCTGATACTTCTCTGGAAGAGGCAGAAAAACTAATGGAAAAAATAAGGCTGAAAGTTTATAATTCCTCCTGGAAATATCCGGAACTCCGGGTAAGTTTCAGTGGGGGTTTATCAGAGGTAAATGATCCGAAAAACATGAGTTTAGAAAATATAGTGATTAAAGTGGATGAACTGCTCTACAAAGCCAAGGAGGGCGGCCGAAATAAAATTGAGGTAAGTTAATAAAGAGAACAAAATAAGTTAATACTAAAAACTTTGTAGTACCTGCGGATCTTTAATCTATGATCTAAGGCAGCTAATAAAAAATCAAAAGAATTGTTAAAATGAAGGATTAAAAATTTTTAAGCATAATAAAAATACTGATTACTAGATTTAGTAATCAAAAAACAGGCTGATCTTTCGGATCAGCCTGTTTTTTGATTCAAGTCTGTAAACACCACTATTTAATTTCAATATCCATTGAATTTTCTTCTTTAATTACTTCAAATTTAGGGAGTAGTATAGCTAAGATACCATTTTTATGCTCACTGGAAATTTTTTCAAGATTTACGTCTTTAGGCACAGTAAAACTTTTAGTAAAAGACTGGCTTTTGAACTCTCTCCTATGATAATTTTTTTCCTTATACTCGTCTGAATTTTCCTGCTCATATGAGATGGTCAAAACCCTTCCTTTACAAGTTATCTTTATATTTTCTTTTTTTATACCTGGTATTGAAAGATCTACTTGGTAGTTTTCTTCATTTTCTGAAACATTTATAGGAGGCATAATTCTTTTATGTAATAATCGGTCTGTAAAAATGTCATCCTCAAATAAATTTCCAAAAACATTAGGGTAAAAAAAATCATGTTTTTTAACTAAATTGGACATAACTAGCCCTCCCATGAATAAATGTAAAAAAACGATAAAAATAAATCACACATTATTGCTGGCTTCTACATTAAATATATATTTTTCTAGATTATCAAATTAAATGCAACTGCGTATTCTCCTCTGGGTGTTTCATACTTTTTCATGATTGCTCCACCAGAACCTATTTAATTTCAATATCTATTGTATTTTCTTTTTTAGTTACTTCGATTTTAGGAAGTAATATAGATAAGATACCATCTTTATGCTCACTGGAAATCTTTTCAAGATTAACATTTTCAGGTACAGTAAAACTTCTGGAAAAAGACTGACTCTTAAACTCTCTTCTATGATAATTTTTTTCCTTATACTCGTCTGATTTTTTTTGCTTATATGAGATGGTCAAAACCCTTCCCTTACAAGTTATCTTTATATTTTCTTTTTTTATACCTGGTATTGAAACATCTACCTGGTAGTTTTCCTCATTTTCTAAAACATTTATAGGAGGCATAATTCTCCTATGTAATAATCGGTCTGTAAAAATGTCATCTTCAAATAAACTTCTAAAAATATCGGGGTTAAAAAAATCATATTTTTTAATTAAATTGGACATAACTATCCCTCCTATGAACAAATAAACAATAAAAATTAATCACACATTTTTATAAGATCTAACAATATGTTCACCGTTATTTCTAAAAATCCTTTATTTTTTTAACCTAAGTATTGTTATCAAAATAAAAGGATTTTATTGTATCTCATTGTATAGAATATTTGCGTTGTATAATATTATTGGGAGAACTAAAGACAAAACAAGAAAGGGTGAGACTATGGATCTTATAAAATTGCTGCTATCGGAAATTAAAAACTTCCATATATTGGGTTATTGGATACTATTTTGCCCAGTCTCTTGATTTTATAAAAATGTGGTTAGGACACGCAGGGTTTTTTTTAGCGGTTCTTGTCTGTTTATTTATTCTCCTTTACATCCTCAAAAATTACCTTGTGAAGAAAGATCGGTAAATTAATGTTGCATGAAATGACTCAATAACGGCATTATCATAACAGTTACCTCCTCTACCCAATGGAAACTTTATCCGTTTTTATCTATGTAATGAAGGAGTAGATTATCGGTCTGTTTAAGTCTGCGCGAAATCTCTCTGGCTATGTTAAGAATCAGCAAACAAAAAAGATCCTTATCGGTATTGTAGAAGTCGAAAAGCATTTTTTTAGAGATCACAGCAAGCTCTACATCTCCTACAGCTATTGCAGACAGGGTATGCGGATGTATCCCTATTATAGATTCTTCGCCGATACAGTTTCCTTCTACAAATTCAAAGAGTTGATAACTGGTATAATTTATATCTTCAATTAGTCTTATTTTACCCTTGAGTATTATATAGATATAGGTAGGGGCTTCACCTTGTTTAAAGATAAATTCTTTATCTTTATATGTTACTTTTTGCAATGTCTTTAAGATTTTATAGAGTTGGGTATCGTTAAGACCTCCAAAGATAGAGATTTTAACAAGGATGTTAATAATTTTATCCATTTCAAAGAAAGGCATTAATTCTTTCATAATCGGCTCCTTTTGTGGGCTAATACGGGGGTTTAAATGGATGTAACGTATGGGGGATCATAAATTATATCTACAAGGAAAAACAAAAAATCCTTTTATTTTTCAGAGGAATGTCATACCAGTTAAAATCATCAATTATCGCGGACAAAATCCAAAATAAAACAAAGACAAAAATTAAAATAATAATAAATAAAAGGACAAATAGATTTAATTTATCTCTTGCCCTTTTTAAAATATTAAATATGCTTATTTCGGAACTTTGGGAGGGGAAATAGGGTTAAAATAAACTCTCTATAAAATTAAAAAAATTAATTTCATTAAAAAAATCTTTTTCTGCTATAGAAGGAATAGTTTTATTAACTATAGATTTCACTATTTTTTCAGTAAATGGAATTTTTAATCCTACTATAATATTATTTTTTAAACAATATTCTTCAATCATCTCACTATGGTGGGAGGACAGGTCGAATTTATTAATAACTACCTGGACTTTAAGATTGAATTTTTTAGTCAATTGGTGGATTCTTTTCAGGTCGTGAAGCCCGGAAAAAGTAGATTCAGTAACTATGATAACCTGGCTGGCTCCTGTGATAGAGCTGATAACATTACAGGCAATCCCAGGGGAGCCGTCTACTACTATATATTTTTTATTGTTTAAAACTGCCAATGCTTTGGCTTTTTTTCTGACTTCAGCCACTAATTTTCCAGAAGTTTCCTCCCCGGGGATCAGTTTTGCATGGACAAAATTTCCAAAAGCTGTGTCTGATTCATAGAGTTCTCCCACAACTGCATCCTCCATTGAGATTGCATCTACAGGGCAGATAAACTCACAGAGCCCGCACCCCTCGCATTTCGACTGAGTTAAGGTTATATCCTTTGAGATGGCTGAAAATTTACAGTGTTTTTCACAGAGCCCGCACTTAATACATTTTTCCTTATCTATAATGGCTTTTTTTAACCCTACAAATCTATGGGTAGATCTTATTTTAGGATCCAATAAGATATTTAGATCTGGAGCATCTACATCACAGTCAGCAATGATTAGATCTTGTAAATACGGGATAAGAGATGCTGTTAAAGTGGTTTTCCCAGTTCCTCCCTTACCGGAGATAACTACAATTTCATTTATGTTCATAATGATCTCCTCCCCTCTGCAATTTTTTTATAGATATCACTAAAGAAATCTTGATATTCAGGAAGGGAATCGCTAAAAATCTTCCCGTCAGCATAAAGTTCAGCTATTTTTTTATCAAAGGGGATCTCTCCCAAAATTTCTATATTTTCATCCTCACAATAATGATAGATCTCCTCATCTCCTAATCCGGCTTTGTTGATAATAAGTCCCAAAGGGATCTTCATTTCACGGAGCATCTCCACAACCATCTTCATATCACTGACCCCGAATGGTGTAGGCTCTGAAACGATTACAGCATAATCCACATCTTCCACTGCTGCCACTGTGGCACATGAAGTACCGGGAGGAGAGTCAATAAAAATCGTTTTTCCATCTAAATCAGAATATTTTTTTAACTGATCTATGATTTTTACTCCCGACATTTCACCGATATTTAAAAGACCGTAATGAAGTTCTGTATTATATTTTGATCGGCCTTTAAATATTTTTCCAATCTCACGTTTTTTATATGTGATAGCACCATTTGGGCAGACTAATTTACAGCCGCCGCAGTCATGGCAGCTTTCACGGAAGATAATTACCTGGTTTTTAGCGGGGAGAATAGCATGATAATTACAGAAATCCCCGCATTTACCACAGAGGTTGCAAAGTTCTTTGTCAATAGACGGATACAGTGTATATACAGGTTCGGAGGCTGAATTTTTCATGTCCATAAAAATATGTAAATTTGGCTCCTCCACATCGGAATCTATACCTATAGAATGTTTTATATTTACAGCGAAATTAGAGGTGACAGTAGTTTTACCTGTCCCTCCTTTCCCGCTTAAGACAGCTATCTTCATAATCTAGTCAGTCCTTTTTTCTTTGTTATTTCTTTTAATTTACCGGATTTATACGCTTCTAAAACCTCTCCTACAGTTTTATAATCCTCCTGAGAAACAGTTTTTATTTCAAAAGCTTCCATGGCTTTTTCAGCCTTAGGTCCCAGATGAGGAACGACAGCTATGTCTACATTATATTTCGAAATTAATTTTACTGCTTCACCCCCTGCACCACTGGCTTCATTTTTAGCTGTATTTTCGATAGTCTCCACTATCATTGTATCCATATCTATGATAGTAAAGTTTTCTGTTCTGCCAAATCTTTCATCGATTAAACTATCCAATCCTTCTTTTTTTGAACATATGGATATTTTCATATTGTTCCTCCTAATTTTATTTTACTTCTGTTATTTATAATTTCCATGCATACTTATCCTTCTTAAATTCAGTATACAGAAATATTTGTCTGTCAAAATTTATATTTTTAAGATAAGCCGAAATAAATTCGGCTTACATAAATTAATATTGTTTTTAATGATTACACTCATGATCCCCATGATGATGACTACAAGCAGATCCAGTAGATGCCAGCTGTCCATCTAAAAATGTATTTAAATTGTCTGCAATACTTCCAGTAGCTCCTAAGATAACATCTATATTTTGTGTTTTAAAGAGATTGATTGCCATAGCTCCCATCCCCCCTGTAATTACAGTAGTAATCTTATGTTCACCTAAAAATTTTGGTAATACACCAGGTGCATGAGGCGGCGGAGTGATGAATTCTTCCGATACAACTTCCCCTCCCTTTGTATTCAACACTTTAAACTCGGCACAATGTCCAAAATGCTCCTCGACATTTAACCTGTCATTTGTGGGAAATGCGATTCTTAATTCCATAATTTGTTCCTCCTTATATTTTAATTTAATAGTTAATGCTTATTTTTTATAACAATAGCTTTTTCATTTAAAAAACTATCGACAATTTTTTTTCTTCCGGAATTCAATAACCTTTGAATAGTTCCACGGGAGATCCCCATCAATTCACTGGCTTCTATCTGGCTTTTTCCTTCGTAATCACAGATTCTAATGGCTTCAAATTCATCGGCTTCAATATTATTTAGATCTATCTCTTTCATTGAAATACCTACTGGTTTGTATACAATTTCATTTTCCAAAAATCGACAACACCTCTTCTTTTTTCTATTCATAAAACCTCCTAGCATGTGCATATGCACACTCAAACTATACTCCTACCTTACCACTTTGTCAATAAAATATTTTTAAATTGTAAAATATAATGTCCCACCTTACAAAAAATAAAAGACTCATAATAAAATCTAATACAAGTTAAACACCACATAAAACCAGTATAAGAAGATTGTCATGAGTCAGATTAATTTTAACATTAAATCAAAAAAAATTAAACAAATAAAATTCAGAGAAATGACAGGAAGTGGATACCAAAAATATCGAGACTGATAAATATTCAAAGAGCAAATAAAGCTGCAATTTCCAAAAAATTTTTAATTTAATTTTTATTGACAAAATTACAAGATAGGAGTATATTCTTAGTGTGCATATGCACAAAACAGAGAGAGGGAGAATTATCCCACGTTAAAAAAAAAGATATTGTCGTTTATTGGATGAAGAAAGGGAGTAAGTAGTATGATAGATGAAAATTTTCTTTTGAAGATGAATATTCAAGAACTTTTTAAAAAGTATCCTTTTATCGTAGAAATTTTTGAAAATTACGGATTAAAGTGTAGGGGATGTACTTTTTCTGAAAAGGTAACCTTAGAAGAAGCTTTAGAAAGTTCTAAATTACCTTCGAAAGAAATTATTGAAGAAATATTGGAGCATTTGGAAATACTTCCTTAGCCGAGGATTTAAAAATAAATAATTATTTATAAAAAATTTATACGGAGATGATTAGCAGATGGAAAAGAAAACAATTGAAAATTACAAATGCGGATATAACTGCTCCCAGGCAATTTTAAAATCATGTTCTCATGAGCTTGAAATTGATGAAGAAGCACTTATAAAACTATCTTCCGGTCTTGGTTTTGGAATGTATACCGGGCAGACATGTGGAGCAGTAACTGCAGCAAACATAATATTTGGACTGAAATACGGAAGCAGTGATTATAACGACAAGGACAGTTTAAGAAAAGTTTATAAAATGATAAAAACTTTTGAAACATCTTTTAAAGAAAAAAATTTTTCATTGAATTGCGGTGAGCTTAAAAAAGTCTATAAAGTGGATTGTGAAGTTTTGATTAAAACTTCTGCTGAAATATTGAAAGAACTTTTAAATAAATAATTCTTTAGAATAAGATTGTATTTCATACAAATAAAATAAAAGATGGGAAGTGATTATAGATGGTATCTACGGAAGAAATAATGGAAAATTTGATGTATACAAAAAAATTAATGGATCATTTTATGAATCCTAGAAACGTTGGAGTAATGGAAAATCCTGATGGATATGGAAAAATAGGAAGTCCATCTTGTGGAGATATGATGGAGATCTTCTTAAAAATAGAAGATGAAGTAATCATAGATGCAAAATTTAGAACATTTGGATGTGCATCAGCTATTGCCTCCTCATCGGTAACTACAGAGATGATCATAGACAAAACTATAGAAGAAGCATTACAATTGACAAATAAATCTATTGCAGAAAATTTAGATGGTTTACCAGCATCAAAATTACATTGTTCAGTTTTAGCTGAAGAAGTTATAAATGCAGCAATAGAGGATTATACATCTAGAAAATAATGATTTTACTGGGGATAGAGACTATCCCTTTTTTTTATTTATTTCAGGAAAACCTTACAAATTTTCGATAAAAAATCCATTATTTATAGGAGAGATAGATAGTTAAAAAAATATTGAAGGAATTTTTCAGTACTTCCAGTAAAAGATTGTTAATGATGTCTGTGAAAATTCATATTTTTTTATTAAGTGATTAGCAAGCATAGAAATAAATAAAAGTGAAGTTATTGTTGGTCTTTTGGGTGGTAGGTGTTCATTTAAAAAAATGGAGGTATTTTATGGCTAAAGTAGCAAGAAAGATGGTAGAAGATGCCGGAGTTGACGTTGAAAAACTTTTGGATTTATTAATTAAGAACGCAGCAGCTGAGTTAACTACTTTTTACTACTATACAATTCTTAGATGTAATCTTATAGGATTGAAAGGAGAAGGGATAAAAGAAATTGCAGAGACTGCCAGAATAGAAGACAGAAATCATTTTGAAGCTTTGATTCCGAGAATTTATGAGCTCGGGGGAAAATTACCTGATGATATGAAAGTTTTTCATGATATGTCAGCATGTCCTCCGGCTAATTTACCAAAGGATCCCAGCAATGTTGAAGAAATATTAAAAGTTTTATTAAACGCAGAAAGATGTGCTGTTCGTGGTTATACCGAAATCTGCAACATGACTGCCGGAAAGGATCACCGTACCTATGATCTGGCATTAGCTATCCTCAATGAGGAAATTGAACACGAGTCTTGGTTTGCGGAATTTTTGGGGGAAGGTCCTTCTGGACATTTTTTAAGAAGAGGTGAAACCTCACCATTCGTTTCTAAATTTATGAAATAAGTATGGATTTATAAATGACTTTATAAAAATTAAACAGGGAGGAATTATGGCAAATAAAAAAATTGAGGTTGAGGTTGCAGAAGCATTCGGTAGAGAATTTGTAAAGGGTAATCTTCCGGAGATAAATCCGATCCGTTGTTTAGGGTGCTCAAATTGTGTTGCTCTATGCAAAAAATTGGGACCAAATGTATTGGAAATTGTGGATGGCATCGCAAAAGTAGTGCGTCCAGAAAACTGTATCGGCGATGGAGCATGTATGAATGCCTGTCCGACTAAAGCAATATTTCTTATGAGCAGACATGATCCCAAAAATCCACCTGAATCTGTATAAGTTAGGGAAGATGAGATTTGGAACTATAATTGCAACTCTTATACCCAATGAAATAGGATCTAACGATGATGATTAAAAAGAGGTGTAAACCTCTTTTTTTGTTACCTTAAAGTTTTCATCACCATCAAACACACCTATCTTTTATAGAATACCCCCCTATAGTTTTTATACAGTATGTCTTTTAAATTGAACTTTGTCAATAAATATAAGAGTTTTGACTTTTCATTTTTTATTATATATAATAGGTATAGAGAGTATTTCAACAGGAGGTCAATATGGAAGCTAAAATTAAAAATTCTTGTGAAATTTGTGATGAAGAAGGTCAGGTTTCGTATGAAAAAGAAAAAAAAGTTTTTATTACAAGGTTAAATAGGATAGAGGGTCAAATCAGAGGTATCAAAAAACTCATAGAAAATGATGCTTATTGTGATGATGTATTAAACCAGATAAGTTCAGCTAAATCTGCTTTAAATGGTGTCGGAAAAGTGCTTTTAGAAAAACACATGGAAAGTTGTGTTGCTAAAAAATTAAAAAAAGACGATCCTGAGATCATTCAAGAGTTTATAAAAACAGTAGGTAGGCTTCTGAAATAGAAGAAGGCTATTAAAAAAAACTCTTAAAAATTGGAAGGAACAACTGATAGAAAAAAATGGAAAGGAGTTCTGGCTATGAAGGCTTATCTATATGATAAATTAATGAGTAAAGTCGAAAAAAAGATGCTGCACAAGGAAAGAAGTATCCTTCTAAAAAATATTGAAGGAAGAGTTATAGAATTTGGAGCTGGAACCGGTGTTAACTTTGAATTTTATTCGAAGCATCGAGTAACAGCCGTAGAGCCGGATAAGGAGTTAAGTCTGGAGGCTGAGAAAAAAATCGGTGAGAAAAATATAGAGATAGTTTCTGCTTCAGGAGAAGATCTGCCCTTTGATGATAATACATTCGATACTATAGTGATAACCCTGGCTCTGTGTACAATTCCTGATCCTGATAAGGCATTGAAAGAAGCTAAAAGAGTGTGCCGGCCAAATGGAAAACTTCTAGTCCTGGAACATATTAAAAATGAAAAGAACTTTTTATTTTTCTTACAAAATATCCTTACTCCTGCATGGAAGATCTTTGCAATGGGCTGCCATTTAAACAGAGATACCCTTAATACTATTGAGGTTAATAACTTTGAAAAAATTTCTTTAAAATACTTTTTTGGAGACAACTTCATAAGGGGAACTTTTAAAAATATAAAATAAAGTCAATAATAAAATGAACCTTAAAAGGACACTTCATGAGTGTCCTTTTCTTTCTTCAGGGTGTTTGATTCCCTCTATAGGTTCTATTGCAGTAACCTTGTATCCTTCAGATTCAATGGCTGCTTTTAAAACCTCCTCATCCACATCTCCAGATACATATGCCTCCTTTTCATCCAAAAGAACCTTCACCTCTTCCACTCCATCGATAGATTTGAGTTTTTTTTAAATTTTATCCGTGCATTTGCTGCAAACCATTCCTTCTATCAAAATCTTTCTCATAAATCTCCTCCTCATCCTTATTAATTTTCTTCTTTAACCTTCGATCTCCTCAAATATTATTTACGAAAGTCTTATATTTTTTCCTCTTCAAGGTGTACCAGATAAATGGATAAGGTCCTCAATTAATAATAGACATAATCCTGACAGGCAAGGGTTCTCTTTAAAATAGACCCCGTAAAAGAGGAGCATGGGAAATAGAGAGTATAAAATACAGTATAGTTATAGAATTTTCAGAAATTGATATTCAAAGACATCGAAAAAAGGGGGGAAGCTATGGAAAGATTAATATTGATGGGAGGAATTTTCCTGATGTTATTTATATTGGAAAGAATAATGCCTCAGGTAGGCAGGAATATTGTTGGAAAGAGCCATGACATAAGTAATCTGGGACTTGGGGCAGTTAACTTACTTATTGGAAGGTATTTTGCACTATTCACAGTTTATGCCCTGGCCAAATACCTTGAGAACTTAGAAGTGGGGGTTATGAATATGACCTCTTTTGATTCTAAATTTAAACTTATCTTAGGAGTTATACTTTTAGACTGTGTAAACTACTGGTGGCACCGGCTCCTTCACAGGGTTTCCTTTCTAATGCGGTTTCACAGTGTTCATCATACAGACAGGCTGCTCAACGTTTCTTCTGCTCTGAGATTTCATTTTTTTGAGGTACTCATGGGCCATCTTTTCAAGCTTCCCTTTATTCTTTTAATGGGAATACCCGTAGAAGCCCTTCTGCTTTATGATGTGATATTTAATATTAATGTATATTTTCATCACAGCAATATAAGAATCAATCGGAGCTTGGACCTCCTTCTTTCTAAGCTTATTGTGACTCCTTATATCCATAGGATTCATCATTCTTTAAAGTGGAAGGAGTCAAACTCCAACTTTTCATCCTTTCTGATACTATGGGATAAAATTTTTGGAACCTTCCACCCCCAGGGGGATATATCTACACCTAAGTATGGAATACCCGGATATACCCAAGATAAATATCAGCACTTTTCATACATGATGAAGCAGCCCTTTATAGAAGAAAAATCATAAAAAATCACAGGAGTGTATTTATAATTTTTTTTAAGTACTAAAGGATTAAGAACTGCAGAGTAGTAAGTTATAGATTAGAAAGAAATATGGGGGTTAAAGATATGAGGTTAGTGCAGAAATACGGAGGTAGTTCCGTGGAAAGCATAAATAAGATTAAAAAAATAGCAAAAAACATTGCCAGTTTAAAAAGAAACGGCAAGGAACTCGTAGTTGTGGTGTCGGCCATGGGGAAAAGAACTGATGAACTTTTAAAAAAAGCTCGATCTGTCAGCAAAACTCCCAACAGAAGAGAGCTGGACAGACTTCTTTCCATAGGAGAACAGGAAACTATTGCACTTCTTACTATTGCACTCCATGAGGAGGGTATAGATGCCATATCCTATACGGGATATCAGGCTGGTATAACAACTACAGGACTTCATACAAAGAGTCGGATAAAAAAGATCGATACCCAAAGAATTGAAAAAAGTCTAGATGATGGGAAACTGGTAATAGTTGCAGGCTTCCAGGGGATAAACAAGAACGGGGATATAACAACCCTTGGAAGAGGTGGATCCGATACAAGTGCAGTAGCTTTGTCAGCGGCCCTGAACTGCCCGTGCGAGATATATACAGATGTAAATGGGATCCACACTGTGGATCCCAAAGTATATGGCAGTGCCAAAAAATTGGATTGTATATCTTATGAAGAGATGATGGAGATGTCCAAGTTGGGAGCAGGGATAATGGAAGTAAGGGCCGTCGAGTTGGGGAAAAAATTTAGGGTTCCAATCTATGTTGGAAGGGCCCTCGGGAAAATAGCGGGAACTAATATAAAGGAGAAGAGCGATAATATGGAGGAGAAGGTAATAACAGGCCTTAGCATAAATGAACGTATACTTATGATAGAAATACAGAATATTGAACACAGTCCCCAAGAGATGGCCTATATATTCAGTGAGTTGAGCAGAGCCCATGTTAACGTAGATATGATAAGTCAGATAAAAGGGTTTAACCTTTCCTTTACCTGCCCCTTAAATGAGGAGGAACTCTTTGACAACGCCATGAAAAAGATAATGAAAAAGCTTCCAAATATAGAGAATACCAAAAATAGGGAACTCATAAAGATCTCACTGGTGGGAATAGGAATAATGGGCCACTTTGGAGTTATTAGTTCTTTGTTTGAAGTTTTTGCAGAGGAGAACATTAATTTTTATAAGATCACTACATCTGAGATAAGCATCTCCTATATCATAGATAGAAAAAATATGAAAAAAGCTGTAACTGCTCTGGCAAAAGCGTTTAACCTTTAGAGAGAGAAGACATGAAATATTAAAAAATATAAGGACAATTTAGGTCTATCAAGAAATAAGAATAAGCGTGATTATATTTGAAGGATCAGGGGACAACATTTGTCCCCTCTTTTTATTCTTCACACAATTTTCACAGAGATCTTCTATACTTAAGTATAAGAAGATAATAAGGATGTGATTGCAATGATGCATGGATTTGGATATGGAAACTCTATGTTTATGGGAGGAGGGATCTTTATGTTTATATTTTGGATATTAATAGCCGTATTGATAGTCTCTCTATTAAAAGATAGTTCTTTAGGAAAAAATAGGCACTCTAAACAAAGTGAAACACCCATGGAAATCTTAAAAAAAAGATATGCTAAAGGAGAGATTACAAGGGAACAATATCAAAATATGAAAGAAAAACTGAAAGACTAATAAAAATTAAGGGAGTGATTAAAATGAAAAAGAAAATTATAGTAGGGTTATTAATAGTATCGGCATTATCATTTGCAGCTGTAAACAATAACCAAATAAATATGAATAACAACAGTCAAAGGGGGACACACTATTCTCAAATGATGAATAATTTATCGGTAAGCCAGCAGAATGAATTAACCAATATGATGCAGGATAGAAGGGAGGCTAACTATAAAAAAGGTTTGGACATAAGATCTAAGCAATTAGAATTAGAAAAATTACTATCAAAAGATAAAGTAAACTGGCAGAGCGTAGAAAGAGTAAATAATCAAATATCAGATATGAAATCTAAACAAAGATTAGATAATATGAAATTTAGAAAGAATGTAGAAGATAAATTTGGAATAACTATGGGGTATAAAGGGATGAATGGACATATGGGTGACGGAAGTGGCAGACATATGGGCAATGGAATGATGAATGGAAATGGCAGACATATGGGCAATGGAATGATGAATGGAACTAGAGGTTACTAAACTGAATATGATGATAGATTAAAATAGGATATCCTAAATAGGGTACCCTATTTTTTTACTTTTAAAATCTTTGTTTTAATACAAATATCCAAAAACACCGGCAGATATTTCCCCATTAATATCGGTGAAATAGTCATCGATTTTACAGACAGACAAGGTATTATATCTAAAGAATAAAGGAAATTCAGCAAAAAATCTATATATTAAAATTAATACTTTTATTTTATAAATAAAACAATTTAAATAATAGCAAAAGGAGTGTATTTTATGAAAATTCTTATAGTAGGCGGAGTAGCTGGTGGTGCGTCTGCAGCTGCAAGACTCAGAAGATTGAACGAGGAAAATGAAATAATTATGTTTGAAAGAGGGAAATATATATCCTTTGCCAACTGCGGATTACCCTATCATATAGGGGGGGTTATAAAGGATAGAGACGCCCTGTTGGTCCAAACCGTAGAGGGAATGAGGTCTAGATTTAACATCGATGTCAGGATAAAAACAGAGATACAGAAGATAGATAGAGAGGCTAAAAAAATAATAGCTAAAAATCTTGAAACCGGGAAAACTTATGAAGAATCCTATGATAAGATTCTGCTTTCTCCAGGTGCAGAAGTATTTGTGCCGCCTATCAAAGGTGCAGATTCTCCTAGAGCATTTATCCTCAGGAATATGAAGGATATGGATAAGATAATAGCTCATGTAAAAAATAATAATGTAAAAAAAGCTGTAGTAGTGGGAGCTGGATTTATAGGGATAGAGAT
This sequence comes from Psychrilyobacter piezotolerans, assembly GCF_003391055.1. NCBI lineage: Bacteria > Fusobacteriati > Fusobacteriota > Fusobacteriia > Fusobacteriales > Fusobacteriaceae > Psychrilyobacter > Psychrilyobacter piezotolerans. Next base: position 58,945 of record NZ_QUAJ01000008.1, on the reverse strand, counting down.
AGCTGAAAATTTTGTGGAATTGGATATGCAGACTACAGTAGTAGAGTTCGGCTCCCAGGTATTGGCACCGGTAGATGCAGAGATAGCAGCTCAAATTCATCAAAATATGAAAGAACACGAAGTTGAATTGTTCTTGGAGCATGGAGTGACTGAGATAATCGATGGTGAAAATTCATCAACCGTTAAGATCGCAAAAGCTGGAGAAAAAGAAGCTTCAATAGAGATAAAAGCTGAAATAATCATCCTGGCAGCGGGAGTAAGACCTGAAACAGCCCTAGCCGAAAGTGCTGGATGTGAAATCCATGAAAGATTCGGTATAAAAGTAGATGAATATATGGAAACATCTGTAAAAGACATCTATGCTGTAGGAGATGCTATCACTGTAAATCACTTTATAAACGGACAGGAGATAAATATTCCACTGGCATGGCCTGCAAACAGACAGGGTAGACTGGTAGCAGATATCATTCTAGACAGACCCAATAAACAGCCGTATAAAGGAACAATGGGAACTTCTATCTTAAAGGCTTTTGACTATACAGTAGGAGCTACAGGATTAAATGAAAAAACACTCCAAAGGTCTGGGTTAGTATATGGTAAAGATTATTATACAGCTACCATAAACAGAAACTCCCATGCAGGATATTATCCAGGAGCGACTCCATTGACATTAAAAGTAATCTTTACTCCAGAAGGGAAGATACTGGGAGCTCAAGGAATTGGACATAAGGGTGTAGATAAAAGAATAGATGTCATTGCAGCGGCTATCAAAGGAGGGATAAATGTTGCTGAACTTCAAGAAATAGAATTAGCCTATGCACCGCCATTTAACTCGGCTAAAGATCCGGTAAATATCTTGGGATATTATGCAGAAAATATATTGAATAAGGATATCAGGGTAGCCAGAATAGATGAAATAGAAAGTCTGACAGCTGCAGGAAACTATGAATTACTGGATGTAAGAACTGCTGATGAGAGGGAATTAGGAGCTATTCCCGGGGGGATCCATATCGATTTGGCAGAATTAAGAACCAGGATAGATGAATTAGATAGGGAAAAGACATATATAGTCTATTGCCAAGTCGGATTAAGAGGATATCTTGCCTATAGAATGTTAGTAAATTTGGGGTATAAAGCACTTAATTTAGATGGCGGATATAAATTGTGGGAACCGGCCAGTCATGACCAGTCAAATATAGGAATATTTGAAGGAAAGGAAGCAGAAAATTTCATCCATCATGAAAATCATCCTCTGGACAATGAAACTATGCTGGTAGATGAGGAAAGGACTTTTAGGAATATAAAAACAATAGATATAGATGCCTGTGGTCTCCAGTGTCCAGGACCAATTTTAAAAACTAAACAAAGTATGGAAGGGTTAAAAGAGGGGGATATCCTTTCTATTAAGGCTTCAGATTTGGGATTTAAAAAGGATATAAAGGTCTGGGCTGAAAAAACAGGAAATAAACTGGTCAGTGTGAATAGCGAAGACGGTGTTATTACGGCAAATATACAAAAATTAAAAAAATTACCTCCTCAAGGAACTAAAATAATGAAAGACCCCGACAATAAACAAACTATGGTAGTGTTCTCCGGGGATTTAGATAAGGTACTGGCATCGTTTATCATAGCCAACGGAGCCCTGGCCATGGGAAAAGAGGTATCTATGTTCTTTACTTTCTGGGGATTAAATGCCCTTAGAAAAGAAAATTTCACAAATAAAAATAAATCATTTATAGATAAGATGTTTGGAATGATGATGCCCAAGGGAGTTAATAAGCTGAAGTTATCCAATATGAATATGGGTGGAATGGGAACTATGATGATGAAGAAGGTAATGCATGATAAAAATGTGGATACCCTGCCGACCCTTTTGAAGACTTATCTTGAAAATGGCGGAAAGATAATAGCATGTCAAATGTCTGTAGGTATTATGGGATTTAGTCACGACGAACTAATAGATGGGATAGAATATGGAGGAGTAGCAGCATTTTTAGGAGAATCCGAAGAATCTTATTCAACATTGTTTATATAAAAAAAACATAAAAAGGAGTTTTGGCCTAAAAAATTTTAACTAATGACAATTAATAAAAAAAATATTTACAAATAGGGAGGAAGAATATGTCTAAACCATTAAAATATGGAACCAAAGTATATCTTAAAAGTCAAACAGACGGCCATTCAGGACGGTGGCTTTGCGGATGTAGAGATGATGAAAATAAAGGGGTTTATACCACCGATAAAAAAAAAGAACCGAAAAAAATAAATACTTATAAATGGGAAATATGGGAAACTCCGAATTCTATTGGAAGCGGAGATATTATATCCGGTAATACTGTATTTTTAAAATGCTTATATGAAAAAGAAGGTATGATAAACAGCTGGCTCACTGGTGGAAGGGGTGATGAAAACAAAGAGGTGTATACAAAACATGGTGGCACTGAATTTAAGGAAACTTTTCAATGGCAAATTTTATTGAGCGAAGAATCTCATAACAGGCCTATTTATTTAAATGATAATATTTATTTAACTTTAAATTTGAGTGGGATGCCTCCTCTATATCTTACTGGTGGAAGAGGTCACGGAAATAAAGATGTATATACTCGAAAAAGTATCGATAAAATAAGTACCTTTTTATGGAAACTCAAAGAGGTGAAATCCATATAAAAGTTCCATAATAATTCTTTCTTAACTTTCATTTCTAATACTAATAAAATCAATATTAAAAGGACGCTATAAATTTAGCGTCCTTTTATTTGGTACTTTTTTAATTTTTGTCACAATATTCTTTCCGCTATAATTATATTATTTAAGATTATATTAATTTTTTAAAATAGTTACAGGTTGATGGAGCATTGTGTTATTGGGATAGAAAACAAGTTCGTTCTCCATGGTAATTATTTCTACATAGAATAACTTCATATTATGTATAACTCCTTCAATCTGATCATCTCCACTTCCTACTCTCACTTTGTCCCCAAGTTTTATATTATAGTTGAAAAAGAGAATAACACCAGAGGAAATATTACTAAGATTTGACCATGAAGCAAAACAAGCAGTACCTATTATGGTAAAGGTAGTAGCAATAATAAGGAAAAATTCCCTAAGTTTTACTCCCCACACCAGTAGCAATGTGGAAAAAATTATAATTCCTACAAAAAAAACAACAAATCTTTCGGTTATTTTTATTCTTTCGTGAGAAAGAAATTTTTTTCTTCCAAACCTCTCAATTCCTTTATAGAAAATCATCCTAACAATTAAAAATACCACAATGAGTAAAATACTTAATAATATATTCTCTATAGGTTTGAATAATATATTCATATTTTCTGAAAATTTTAATGGTATATTCATATTTTTGCCTCCATTCACTCTCATAAAAATTGTAATTTTTATGAGAGTGTTATTTAATCTAAATTATAATCTTTAAGACCTATAGTACTATATGGTGGGCCATTTCGTCAAACACTTCACCTATTTTTCAAAGAAATTTCTTAGATCCATTTTTTTAACTTTAGTACAGCCAGAGTTATTATTATGGATAAAATCATAAGAAAAATGCACAGTGGATACCCGAAGCTCCAGTTTAATTCTGGCATAATATTAAAATTCATCCCATAAATTCCGGCGATCAAAGTTGGAGGAGCAATGCACACTGTGACAACAGTAAAAATTTTAATTATTTGATTTTGTTCCAGTTCAATTTTACTGGATATATTTTCTTTCAGATCATTTAATCTGTCAAAATTATAATTGATATGTCCGTTTATTACTGCCAGATCTTTATTCTCATAAATTAAAAATTTTTTATTTTTTTCATCTATGAGTGGGCTTCTTTTGAGCTGCAGTATAATCCTCTGTAATTCTATCAAACACTCTTTAAGTTGAATGTTGTCTAACTTTATTTTAGTAAGATTATCAAGTTCCTCTAGAGAAATATTTTTAAGATTAAGAACTTTCTTAAAATATTTTTTTACTTTTTTTGATATTAATTCTATCAAATCAGCATAATAATCCGTAAGAGCACTTAAAAAAAGCAGAGAGATTCTTTGACCTGAAAAATTTTTATCAATATCAAAAATTCGATTTTTTAAAATTTGCATAAGAGATATTTTAGAAATACCATTTGAGTTTAAAATGACAAGATCTTCTAAAATTACTATATGAACAAAACCTTCCTCTATTCTTTCCTGCTCAGTCAAATTTGGAATGGTCAAATTTAAAAATATATGTGAATCTTCTTCTACATATCTTGAACTTATCTCTATTTCGTTTCTTTTGTCCAAAGGTTGAAAAGTAAACTTAAATTCTTTAGATAATCTGATCATCTCTTGTTCATTTGCCTCAACCAGGTTAACACATAAAATTTCAGAACGATCAATGTCTAGTTCATCGAGACTCGATATCTTTTTAATTGTTCCGTTTTGTAATAAAACCTCAATCATCTATTCCCTCCAATTCTATATTTATGCAACACAAATATATTAACATATATCCATTGATAAATATAGAATATGTTAATTTAACCCTATTTTTTTTTATTTCAGTTGTCCATAAAATTTCGATGTTTTCTAACTTAAAATAGATCTCCTCCGCACTTCAACTCCCAAATACAATATTCTAATTCATTATAGACCACTAGGGAAACATTGATTTTATTGAAATATTGTAGTATAAAGTATGGCGGGCTTAAAGTATATAATCTAGGGGGAGAAGATGAAAGTATCTAAAGGATTATTAAAAAAATTAGAAGAACTATATTCTCAGTATGAAAAAGAAGTTCCAAAGACAGAAGAAAATGAATATTTAAAAGCAAATACCAGAAAAACTTATTTATTGCATAGTAATAATTTTATGAGATGGCTTAAAAATGATTTTGAACCAGGAGAAAGGAATGAATAAAAGAATTATGAAAATACTCTATGGAACAACTAATGATTCAAAAATTAACCATATGAAAAAAGATTATCAGGGTTTCCAATAGATTCACTTTCTAAAGAAATTCAAAGTGGGAAATATTATTTAGAAATAAAGAATGAATCTGAAAGTAAAGACAAGATGGAAGATGGATTCAAAAGATTTTTTGAAAATAATTTAAAAGAATTGATAGATTAAAAAATTAATATAAAAAGGGAGCAATAATTTTTTGAATTATTGCTCCCTTTTCCGATATTCTATCTCGTTACTATCAATAAAGCTATTCCACCAAGTATTCCAATGATAATTGTTCTAATATAATCTCTTTTTTTTAAACTCAAAATATTCTCCTCCACAGGCTAGGTTTAATTTACTTCTCTATTTAAATATTATATCATACATTATAATGAATTTTTAAAAAATAGTGTTGACATGATATTTAAAGATATTGTAAAATAATACATAATGAATTAATAAAAAACATTTTAGGAGGAAACATGAAAAAATTTCAATGAAACTGACAATTAGTTGAAACTTCCGGCGGGAGTTACGAGATCTATTGCAAATGGATAGTATAGATAAGGTCGGTTTAGAGATATTTCTGTTCCTAACTTCTTTTCTTATAGTTTTAAAAACTATATCTATTGCTTTTTTTTCTGCTTAGATCATCTTTTATATTTTAATACAAAACTTTAAAATTCTATAGGGCAAAATCCCAAAGGGATTCATATTTTTATGCCATTGTTATGGGGCTTTATCGGATAAAAATTATCAATATATATGTGGAGGATACTCCCTGTTTTTATTGAACCATTTTTTTATAGAAAAAAATGGAAGATCAAAGATAGAAAGATTATAAATATTGCGTTAAAAATCAGAAAAAACTAATCATATTTAGAAGAAGGAGAAAAAAATGTTTATAGATACACACATGCACTGTATAGAAGGTTCAGATGACAGTTTCATTAAAATTTCAGAAATTGTAAAAAGAGCAAAAACCATGGGACTCAACGGGATCTGTATTACAGATCACGATAATAATAAAGTTAAAGAATATGCTGTTCAATATGGAAAAAAACATGATTTCAAGATCTTTGTAGGAGCTGAAATCCTAACCCATGAAGGAGATATATTGGTATTTGGATTAGATGATATTCCTACAGAAAAACTTTATGCCCAGGAATTAATAGATTTAGTCAACTCCAAGGGAGGAGTTACCATTGCTGCTCATCCATTCAGGGAAAATAACAGAGGATGCGGAAAACACCTGAAAAATCTAAAAGGTCTTACTGCTATCGAAACTTTTAACGGCAGTACAAAATCTTATAATAATCTAAATGCCTTTGAAAGTGCCATTGAATTGAATTTAGCTACTACGGCAGCCAGTGACTGCCATACCAGTGATGCAATAGGTAAATATTGTACAAAATTTTTGGATGATATTGAAACTGAAAAAGATTTAATAGATGCTATTAAGAGTAGAAGGGTAAGGCCTGCAGTATACAGGGATGGAGAATATATAAAAATAGATAACTATGAGAAATATGGAGAGATTTTTCCAGAAGACTCAGCTTATGGTCGTGTGGTATAAGTAAAAATCGATTAAATAAAGAGACTCTCAGAATATTTTTCTGAGAGTCTTTTTTGGTGATCAGGATCCGGAAATATATAAATTATTCTCCTTGTATTTCTTCAGTATCTCCGAAAGTTTTTGTTCCATCGGCAGATTCTGCTGGAATATCCAGGTTTTCATTATATTTTAAAAGAGATTTTTTTATTTTATTTATAGAAATATCACTAATTCCTGCTTCCTTTAAAGCATTTACAGTTTCTATATTTACCTCAGCACCAGAATAATCACCGATCAGCTTCTGAACCAATTTTTCCAGGTCATTGGGATGATTTGGATCATATCCTTCCAGTGAGCTTAAATCCAAATCAGGATTTTTTTCCATTTCCTTTCTGATCTCATTTCTGACTCTTTTTTTAGTCTTGATAGCCGCCTTTATTTCCTTGTCGGTATAATCTCCTATGGGTTTGCTGAGTTCCTCCAAACCCAAAAATTCTTTAAGTTGATCTTCGTTATAACTGCCCACTTCATCTTTAAGTTGTCCCCAGTTTTTTTTGGCATCTTCTGCTTTTATATTCTTTTCATGTTTTTCGGGTTTATCCCTTTCAGGCTTCTCTTTCTCGGGTTTATCCTTTCCAGAATTGCCTTTAGCATACAGCTCGTTAGTCAGTGTCAGAGAAGCAACCATTATCATAAGTAGCGTCAGTTTTTTCATATTAATCCTCCTGTTTATTAGTAGCGATAACATTATATAACATTTTTGAGATTTTTGCCAAAAAAAAAGAACACTTCAGTGCTCTTAAGTTAATCTTAAATAAATTTTAAATATAATTATTAACCCCAAATTCAAATAATTTATAAGCGATTGTAAGCATTACACAGCCTATAGCAAAGTCTGAAACTTTCCAAGTTATATCTTTCTTAAATAAAGGGGAAAGGAATCCTGCTCCTATTCCAAAACCTTCAATAATAATACTTGGATTCATCACAATTACTCCTTTTAAAATTTAATTTTTATTGACCCTGCCTAGATAGAATAGAAAAAAGGAACTAAGACAGGGACTAATCCCGACAATAAAATTCCGTTGATAAATGCTATCACAACGGTTTCCGGGTTGGTGTATTTAGAGATTATAGGAAGTGTAGAATCCATGGAAGTGGCTCCTGCAGGAGCTATAGCGGTGTAGTCGTTTAAATATTTTGCAATGAATGGTATAGAAACCACAGTGATGAGTTCCCGGAAGATATTGGTTAAAAAGGCTATGGTGCCTATCTCCGCGCTATGCAATTGTGTGAGGATAATACCGGAAAGGCTGTACCATCCGAAACCAGAGGAAATAGCCATACTTAAGTTTTTAGGCATATGAAAGATATAGCCGGTGATAAGTCCTCCTATTAAACTCCCTGCAATTATAGAAGTTGGAATTATTAAAATAATTAAACTATGTTTTTTTAGATCCTTAAAAATATGCTTATTTAATCCTATGTCTATTCCTACACAAAATATTAAAAAATAAAGTGCTGAATCTATAAGGATATCGATGTGCTGGGTAAAAGATTCAGAAATGAAAAAATATCCTCCTAAAATACCTGTTATCACAGAAGCAACTATAGATAATGTCATTAATTATTCCTCCCTTTAATTATTATTCTGCTCATGAAAAATACCAAAATGATACTGAATAGGGAAGTGAGAACGGCAAAAACAAGGGAAATACCGCCTATTTCCTTTAAATTACCGAGCAATGACCGGTTGATCCCAATGGTAATCCCAATGGCAAACAATAAAAGAATTACTCCTAAATGCTGAAATGTTGCATTAAATTTTTTCATCTTATCGGAAAATTTCACCGTAGAACCTATTAAAATGCCTAAGATTAATGATATTAATATGTTTTGCATGGACTCACTCTCCTAATTATAGTGATGCAGGGCCTATTTCAGGATCGCATCATAGATTTTATTTTTGTATATTTTCAATTCTTTGGAAGACAGGGTTCGTTCAGATTTTGGGAAATCAATGGTGAGAACCTCTTCTATAACAGTTGGTTTTTTAGAAAATATAATCACTTCATCTGCCATGAGGAGGATCTCATCTATATCGTGACTTATCATGATGAGAGTTTTTGAGTATTTTTCCAAAAGGGAGATGATCAGATCGATCAATTTTATTTTCAGGGAAAAATCCAGAGATTTTAAAGATTCATCCATCAGTATCAACTCTGTATCGTATAGAAAAGCACGGGCTATTGCAACCCTTTGTTTTTCCCCTCCGCTTAAATTTTTAACCAGATGGTCTGCCTTGTGGGGGATGTGCAGAAGTTCCAGGATATAAAGTATTTTTTCTTCTGTAGCTCCTGGAATGATATTCAAATTTTCTTTTACACTTTCCCAGGGGAGGAGTCTGTCCTCCTGGAATATATAACCTACATTTTCAAAATTTTTAATGACCTCCCCCGAATGATTTATTTCTATTCCGGCGATAATATTAAAGAGGCTGGTTTTCCCTCCTCCAGAGGGGCCTAAGATTGCAGTGACCTTATTTTTTTTAAATTTATATGTGATCTTATCCAGGATTTTTTCCCCATGGAAGGTGAGGGAAAGATCTTTTAATTCAATCATAAGTACCTCCTGAATCTGTTTTTTAAAGATGTTAAAATTGTTTTTGAAATGAGGAAACTGAGAACATATATTATCAGGGTCCATCCTAAAATTGTATCTGTTTCTATATTGAGCCATCCGATGTTTAAACCATTTCCAATTCCACTGCCGACCCTTGAGATAACCTCTGCCATGACGATCACCTTAAATGAAGACCCAAGGATGATCTCGGTGGCAGGGAGAAGGAATCTGATAAGGGAAGGAAGCTGTATCTTATAAAAACGGTCTTTTTTTGAAATATTATATATACTTGCCATCTCCAATATTTTTTTATCGATCCCCTCCATCCCGCTGACGACATTTAAGACCAGGATAGGGATGGCATTGATACAAATTATGAAGATTGGTATATATCTGCTGTCAAACCAGATTAATGCCAGTAAAATCCATGAAATTATAGGAGTACTCTGCATAAAAAGTAATCCAGGCTGGATAAGGATCTTAAGGTTTTTAGAAGAAACTATTCCAAAAGCCAAAAAAATCCCTATAAGGTAAGTCAGGATAAGGGAAGCTCCCAGCCGACTCAGGGTAATCAGGATCTCATTATAATTATTCTGCAATAAAAATAATGAGGTATAGAAAACCCGTAAAGGAGAAGGTAAAATTATAGGAGATACCTTAGCTGAGATCCCGGCCCATAAAAATAAAAATATGATCATGGGAATCAATTTTTTTTTCATCTGTTCTCTCCTAAAATTTTTATATATTCTTTTACCAGTTTATCTCCTTTTTTTCCATCGATAAGGGTTAAATTCATATATTTGATAGATTCTTCATATCCTTTCTTACTGAGATTAATATTAAAATTAACCTGAGCCAGGTCTATAAATTCATCGGGATTTTTTTTAAGATCTTTCAGGTTTTTTTTATACTCATCTATAAAATTTTCTATCTCTTTAGAATGAGTTTTACTGTATTTGCTGGTTGTATAGAGCCCTACCTGGGGGATTCCAGAAAGGGAAGTTAATTTTCTCCATTCGTCCCTGTATACGATGGTTCTGATCAGTTTAGAATTTTTTTCAAGAACCAAGGTAGCCATTGGTTCAGGCAGGACAGCATTGTCGCCTTTTTGAAGGATCATCAATTTAGCTATCTCTGGAGTGGATCTGTAGGTGATCTTAGGAGCTATATTATTTTTTTTAAACAGGAATTTTGAAATTATATCGGGGGATGAACCCTGAGCTCCAATTAGGATGTTCTCACCATCCAAATCTCTTATATTCTCTATTTTTTTATTTGATATTATGGAGATGAGCCCCTGGCTGGTTACCCCCAGTAGTTTTAATTCAAGGCCTTTATTTTTTAAATTTTCGCCCAGGTTAGTGGGGATAACATAGATTCCATCTTGGTTTTTAATGATCTTAGGAATAATTTCTGTATGGACATCCTGATAATAATGGATTTTGACTTCATCTTTCATAGGTAACATAGGGATGCTGGGTGGGGCTTTTGGGGTATAGATATCCATGGAAAAACTGCTTATGGAGATAGCCAGGCTCAGTAAGGCTGTTATTTTTATTTTTTTTCTTATCATTTTTTTTACTCCTAATTTAAATTTTTAAAATCATAAAAAAGCAACATGACGTTGCATCCAGATAAGAATAATCTAGAATTTCATAATTTTTAAGTGTCATTCACCGGCAGAAATCCTGGTGTAATTTCCTAAATCATAAAAAAGTGGTAGAGATATCTACCACTTTGATATTTAAAATATATATATATATATCGTAACTTATATCTGTTCTTTGTGGTTTTTTCTTAATTTTGCCAATTCGCCTAACCAATATTCATCGGTATTAGCAGTTCTTCGACAAGATTCACGGGCAACATTTAAAATTATCTTGCTAAATAATTTAGTATTTTTGCTGTGCAGGGAGTAAAGTGCAGATTTAGAAAATACAAGTAATTTCACATCTGTTATAGCAATAGCAGAGGCAATATATTTGAAGATACCAATAAGTTCCGTTTCACCAAATAAATTTCCTTCCTTAAATCTAACTAATTCTACCTCTGTTTCATCTAGTTGCTTAACAATTTTAATTTCACCACTTTGAATAATAAAGATATTATTTGGTGATTCTCCCTGGGTGAAAACGGCCTCTCCTTTTTTAAAGGAAGCTGTAGTCAGCATAGGGATAAGACATTCCAGTTCTCCGGCAGTCAACCCGCCAAAGAGTGATATTTTATTTAACATAGAAAAAATCAATTGTTTTTCCTTGTAAGTTACTTCAGGTTTAGATTTTTTTGTATTCATAGTGATAATTAAAACTCCCTTACATTTTTGATTTTAAACTTTTTTTTCTATATAGGCAATGATCTCATGAAGCAGCTCTTTCTTATGGTGATCAGTGACCTCGGTTGAATATGATTCCAATTCTTTTATATCTGATTCTGCCTCTTCTTTTGCAATGGTATCATAAACACGATCTAATTCTATGTGTAATTCATGTATAACAGTATCGTGTAATTTTAAAAATGTACCCACTTCCTCGGCTCTTTCATACATAGACAATTCTTTTATAATTCGATCAACTCTTGGATTCATACAGTTCCCCCCTTATATTTTGATTAATATTAGTTTACTATATAATGTATAAAATACCCAAATTTATTTTATTTCTTGAATTGTATAATTAATTGCAACTATCCTTTTATTTACAGAAATCTAGATTAACCATTTTTTTATGCAAAATTGTCGTAAAAAATATCTTTTATGCCGTTGTCATTGAGAACATTAATACAAGCCCCTATCATCCCCGGACTTCCGCAAAGAAATCCTTCCTTGTGTTTAGAAGGAGTAATTTTAGATTTTAAATATTTATCCAGAACATCAGTAATCAAACCTTGTTCACCATCCCAATTCTCATCAGGTGAACAATCTGATAGTGCAGGAATAAAATGAAAGTTAGGCCATTTTTTTTCCATTTCTTGAAATTCTTTAAGTAAAAATAAATCTTTTGTAGTTCTGGCTCCAAAAAAATACCAAACTTCTCTATCAATTTCACCTTTTTCTAACATGTCATGGAATATAGACTTAAATGGAGCCATACCAGATCCTCCAGCAATACAAATCATTACAGATTCACAATCTGATTTTTCAAATTCACCAAAAGGTCCTATTAATCTTAATTTATCCCCTACTTTCATATACTTATGAACCCATGTGGTAGCTATTCCGTCTGGAACCAGCCGAATTAACATAGCAACCTTATTTCTTTCTGAAGGTTTAGAAGAAATAGAATAAGCCCTTTGAGTGGATTCTTTTATTTTTCCATATGGAGGAACAACTAATTGAATATATCTTCCAGAAACAAAATCTATAGACTCATCTCCTATAGATACGATAACTTCTTTGATATCATAGGTTAAATCATTGATTTCTTCAACAATGCCGGAGAATTCTCTGGCGTTGAATAATTCTTCCGGGATATATACATCCAGGTTTTTTTTTACCTTGATTTGGCATGCCAATCTTGTATTGTTATTGATTTCTTCAATGGATAAATAAGGTTTTTCAGTGGGAAGGACAGGGCCTATATCTGTGGAAATTTTACACTTACAAGCTCCGCAAGATCCCCTTCCTCCACAACCAGAGGGAAGAAAAACTCCTTCTGAAGATAAAGTTGTCAGGAGTTTGTCTCCCCCTTTTACATCTAGCACTTTTTTACCTTTATTAATATTAATTTCTACATCTCCATAGTTATTGACATGTTTGTCTAAGATAGAGATAGTGAGAGCAAGTGCGCTAGCAAGAAGTGCAACGATAATTGGTGCAATTAAAAATTCCATAAACACTCCCCCTTTTATTGAACTATGAGCATACCGGAGAACCCTATAAATGCCATGGCCATGAACCCAATTGTTATCAGGGTTATTCCTGCTCCTTTTAAACCTTCAGGGACAGGAGCTTTTAAAACTTTTTTTTGTATAGCTGCTAAGGAAACGATAGCAAGCCACCATCCCAGACCAGAACCAAAAGCAAAAACAATACTCTGTAGAAATGAATAACCTCTAATCTCCATAAATAAAGCAACTCCTAAAATAGCACAATTAACAGTTATTAATGGTAAGAAAATACCTAAAGCCATATAAAGGGCAGGAGAAAAACGGTCGATAACCATCTCTAAAACCTGGACGGTAGCCGCGATAATTATGATAAAAACAATAAACCTGAGATATAAAAGATCAAAAGGTATTAATATATATCTGTATACAACCCAATTTATAGCAGTTGTAATAGTCAGAACTGCAGTAACAGACATTCCAAGACCGTTGGCAGAATCCATATCTTTAGATATTGATATAAAGCTGCACAACCCTAAGAAATTAGCTAATAAAATATTACTGGTAAGTATTGAAGCGAGTAACAAAACCAATGGATTAATATCTGGTGCCATGTAAAACCTCCTATTTTGAACTTTCTTTTGAAAGTTTTATGTTATTGATTATCCAAATAACACCGCCTAAGATAAAAAATGCACTTGGAGCCATAATCATTATTGTCCAAGTTTTGAATCCTTCCGGCATGATTTGAATCCCAAATAGTGAGCCAAAACCAAATAATTCCCTGATAAAAGCTATAGCCATTAGAACCCACATATATCCTATCCCTGTTGTAAAACCATCCCAAAGAGAGATTAGAGGCTTATTTGAACGAGCAAAAGCTTCGGCTCTTCCCATGATAATGCAATTAGTAATAATTAAACCTACATATGGGCCAAGAGATTTACTGATGTCTGGCAGAAAGGCTCTCAGCAATAAATCTACTATAATAACAAAGAAAGAAATTATAAGAGTTTGTATGATCATACGAACTTTACCAGGAATGAAATGTTTTATGCTGGCCACACTAAAATTAGTCAATCCAGCAACAAACACTACAGAAATACTCATTATAAGTGTATTTGTTAAATTATTAGTAACTGCTAATGTCGAGCAAATCCCAAGGATTTGAACAAAAACAGGATTATCATCCCATAAATTATCCTTTAATATGTCTTTATATTTATTCATTCCCTGCCTCCTCTCTCAGACTTTTTATCTTTTGATTTATCATAACTTCTATAGAGTGGCTGGTTCTGGTAGCTCCAACAATTCCATCTACGATTCCATCGTTAGAATTATAATTTCCATCTCCATTACCCTGTATCACTTTAATATTGTTTTTACTAACAGCTTCTCCTTTAAATTGGCTCAAAAACCACTCCTCTTCAATCCGCCCGCCTAAACCAGGAGTTTCATTATGAGAAATAATGTCTATACCTATTATAGTTTTTAAATTTTTATCCATGGCGATAATTCCATTTACTGTACCCCAAAGAGCTTTCCCGGAGAATTTGCTGACCAATATATCTTTTCCATCAATTTTTGCTGTCATAGTTTCATTGGTAGGAAGTTCTAAATTAAAGATCGATTTAAATTGTTCCTGAACCCCTTGATCTGTAAGCTGTACACCGGCAGCTTTTAAAATAGAAGAAATTTCATAATTTCTGTTATATTGAGAAACTCTATTTTTAGTACCAAGATGGGTCAAAGTCAGGAAAAAGACCAGGATAAAAGTAATAATAAATGAAAAAACAGCAGTATAGGTCATTGAATTTTTTTCCATCTATACCCCCCTTTTAATTTTCCAATAGTTTCATCAAATAATGGAGCAAACATATTTCCTAATAAAATGGCAAAACTGGTCCCTTCAAGAAAAAGAGAATAAGTTCGGATTAGTGAAGTAAAGACTCCAATGAGAAGGCCGTATAAAATTAATGAACTATTTTTTTTAGGTGAAGACACAGGGTCGGTAACCATAAATACAGCAAGAAACAGAATACTTCCAGAGAATAAACTGTAAATAGGGTTAGCTCCTCCTAAATTCATAAAATAAAGGATCGACTGCATAATTAAAAATCCAATTATAGTAGAAATAGATGACCTGTAACTTGCAGTTTTAGTAGATATTAAATAAACAAAAGCAATAAAAATGAGGATTATCGACCCTTCCCCAATAGACCCGCTCTTGAAACCGGTAAATAAATTTAAAAGGGGAGGCAGTTCACCATTCTTTAACATTGCAAGGGGGGTTGCCCCTGCAAAACCATCAAGAGATCTTGGATTTAACCATTGATTAACTGTATTTGGAAAAGAAATATAAATAAACAATCTGCCTGCAATGGCTGGATTAAAAATATTTCTTCCAAAACCACCATAAACCATCTTTCCAAAAGCAATTCCAAATATAATTCCAATTCCTACAATCCACAATGGAACCAAGGGCGGCATAGAAAGGGCATAAAGGGAACAAGTAACAAGAACAGCTTCACTTACTTTCTGCTTTGTTTTTCGAACGAATAACCATTCGGTAAATATACCCAAGGTAAAAGTAATGATAAAAATTCCTATACTTTTAAAACCATATAAAAATATTGAAAAAACTAAAAGAGGGGCAAGAGAAATAAGAACCTTTCTCATAACTGCTTGTTTTTGAAACATATTTTTAACCTCCAGAGTAACTTATTTTTCCTACGCTGATAATACTCAAATAAATTTAGGTAAGAGACAGTATGATATATAATACCAATTTTAAAAAAGAAGTCCTCTAAAAAGATAGAAATCACCTTTTTTTATTATCTAAGAAATTAAAAAAGCAAACCTTGTTAATGATTTTCAATAAAATCATATTTGAAGTTCAAAGCTAACGTTCTAATTGATGGGTTTTTAGAAATATTTTTTCTTATCTTGATATGCTATCTTTGTAAAATACCGATATAATTCTACCTGTCATTTATTCCTCCTAATTTATAATTACAACTTTACAGTATATCTTTAATCCAATTTTTATTTTCATTTTTTCCTAATAGTTTTGTTGTTATAAAGATTAATATAAAACAATTTATTATTATGATAAACTGAGGTCTGATCCACTTAGATATTTCTCCTATTACAAGGTTTCCTATGGGAATTAATAGTCCTGAAATAAAAAATACTATACCAAAAAATCTTCCCTGCATATCTTTTGGAACTGCCTCTTGAAATCCTGAAGTTAAAGGAACATTTACCATTGTATTTATAACTCCAAGTGAAAACCTTAAAAATGAATATACTATAAAAAATAAAGGTATATTCCTTAAAAATATCAGTGAGAAAATTCCTATTCCCATTATTAAAATTGATTCAATATTTATAAGAGTTGATATTCTAGCTTTCTGGCTTTTAAAAATAATAAATGAAGCTCCTACTATGGCTCCAGCCATACCCAGTGAACTACCTATTCCATATTGAGCTTTAGTCAATAAATTGATTTGGAGTGTAAGGTATGGAAAAATTATAACAAACATTGGAGTCATAAATAAGTTGAGTAACATTATGGTTATGACAAAGTTTTTTAATTTTTTATTTGAAAATATAAAATCTATCACTTCTTTTAAATTTTCTATAAAATTATTAGATATCATCTTAGTTTCCTCATGGATATAATCAATAAATATTTCAATAGTTCCTGACAATAAAAAAGTTACTCCATTTACTAGAAATATTCCACTGAGCCCCCATTTAATATAGATAAAGGTCCCCAATATAGGACTGATTAAAAACGATGTGTTATCTAATATACTTTTGCAACTATTTCCTTTTTCAAATAGTTTTTTATCTACAATTCTTGAAAAAATTGAAGAGGTAGACAGATCAAATATTTTTTCTATTAATAATGAGATTGTTAGTATCAATCCTAAATTAAATAGGCTCAAGTCGCCTATAAAGAATAAACTAATGAATAAAACTCCTTGTATGTAGTCAGTAATCACCATTATATGCTTTTTATTATTTGTCTCTACATAGCTCCCAACAAATGGCGATGCTAAGAGTGCTGGTATTGCCATTAGAGCTACAAATGTTCCTAACTTTGATACAGAATTTGTCTCATCTAAAATATATAGCGGTAAAGCTATTTGTAATAAACCTGTTCCTACCATTGAACTAAAACGACCTAATAAAAATATAATTAAATTTTTTATGTTTGCCTCCTTGTTAATTAAACAATAAATCTCCTATTTTATTCTTTATAAATTTTTTATAAAAAATAAACCTTTTCCACTTTTCAGTTTTAAATTTTTTAATATTTCTTTAATTCCATCACAATCAATAGTAAAAAAAAGTATAAAAAAAGCCTATCTAGGGGGATCCTAAATAGACTTAAATTTAATTTCTTAAACTCATAACTATTGAAGCAACCTAAACTCTTCTATTATTTTTTCCTTACCTCTTTTAAATTCATCATCATTACCGCCTCCTTGTTTTTAAATTCCTAACTTAATAATATACTTATACTCCATTATTAAGTTAGTGTCAATATAAAATCGGTATAATTTTATACTTTAATTTACTATAAATGTTAGGAAATATTGTTTTTAAAGATTACCTTTGTACATACGCAAGTAGAAATTCATTGCTGTGATTAAAGGAAATTCCTGACTGACTGTAAATAAGATAATAATATCTTTGTTATATATAAGGAGAGGGTCTATGGTGGAAGTACATGATTTAGGATTGACTACCTATGAAAAAGGACAAAAAAAACAGGAAGAAATTTATGAATATGTGTTAAATAATAAGAAAATAGACGGTGTTTTAATATTTTTGGAAGTGGATCCAGTGATTACCACTGCACACTCCTCAGATAGTGACGAAGTGGTAGTTTCAAAAAAAATACTAAATGAAAAAGGAATAAAATGCATAAAAGTAAATAGAGGCGGGAAAACAACTCTTCATGGACCGGGACAGTTGATCTGCTACCCTGTTTTAAATTTGGAAAGATTTGGAAAGGATTTACATAAATACCTAAGAAAATTAGAAGAGGTAGTAATTAATATTTTAAAAGAGTTAAATATTGATAGTGGAAGAAAAGATAGATACACAGGGGTTTGGGTAGGAGAAGAAAAAATTTGTGCCATGGGTATCCATGTAAAAAAATGGGTGACAACCCACGGAATTGCACTAAACAATGATATTGATTTAAGTTTATTCGATTCAATAATTCCATGTGGGATAAAAGATGCCGGAGTGACTTCAATTAAAAAATTAGGAATAGAGATAGACATGGACATTTTAAAAGAAAAATTTGTAGAGAATTTTAACAAAATATTTTATAAAAACTAAATCAAAAAGATCTACTCTTCAACACAAAGAAAAGAGGACACTAAGACACACGAAGAAATTCTAAAATAAAATATACAAAATACAGTATAAAAAGAAAAAAATCTGAGTTAATCTGCAGGAATATTGAGATTTGTAATTTCAAACGATCTCTACCCGATAAGGGCATCACCAAAAAACTATTAGTTTACTTTGTAAACATAGAATATTGAGATAATATCTGACTAAGTTCAACTAGAGAGTTATATTCATAACTTTAAGTTTCAGTTATGCGACAAAAATAAGGTTTTAACCAATAAAAACCTTTGTGTATCTCTTTATCTCATTTCTTAGTGCTGAAGCATCTCTGAGAATCTCAGTATGTTTTGAGTTACAGGAATGCTGATATTGTAATTTCATAACAATCTCATGCATCTGCATAAGTTCAATGACAGAGTTATGTTTATAACTCTAAGTTAATTAGATTTAAAAAAAGGGGGACTAATGGATAAACCTGGGTGGATTAGTAAGAAATTTTATAAAGATAATGAAATGGAAAAACTTTTAGATGAAAATTTATTAAATACTGTTTGTGAAGCTGCTAACTGCCCCAACAAATGGGAGTGTTTCAGGAAAAAAACAGCAACATTTATGATTTTAGGGAACAAATGCACCAGAGCTTGTAGATTTTGTTCTGTAGATAAAAATATAAGGGGAGAAAACCTAAATTCAAATGAACCTGTAAAAATAGCAGAAGTAGTTAAGAAAATAAGACTGAAACATGTTGTAATAACTTCTGTAACCAGGGATGATTTAGAAGATGAAGGGGCCATACATTTTAAGAGAACCATAGAAGAAATAAGAAGAATATCAGATGCTACCATAGAGGTACTCATCCCTGATTTTAATGGGAAAAAAGAATTGATAGATATAGTTATAGATGCTAAACCAGAGGTAATAAGTCACAACATAGAAACAGTAGAAAACCTGCATAAAAGGATAAAACCCATAGGAAGTTATGAAAATTCAATAGAATTACTTAATTATGTTAAAGAAAGGGATAAAAACATAATCACTAAAAGTGGGATAATGTTGGGGTTTGGAGAATCCATAGATGAATTAGCGGAATCTATAGAGGACTTAAAGGATATAAATTGCGACATCCTGACAATGGGACAGTATTTACGCCCCAGTGAGAAGCATATAAAAGTTTCTGAGTATATAACAGATGAAAAATTTGTTATGTATAAGAAACTAGCTTTAGAAATTGGGATACCAGTTGTTGAGAGCGGGAGATTTATCAGAAGCTCTTATAATGCCATAGATAGTATAAAAAAATTAATGAAATAGCAGCGAGGGGGAGTTATGATTTTTGAAAACCACAATCCTTTAGAAGGAAAAGTATTCCAGATATTAGATAAGACCGGAAAGATAGTAAATGAAGAATACTATAAAGATATAGATCGCGATCTACTGCTAAAAATGTATAGATGTATGGTTTTGTCCAGGATCCAGGACGAATGGGCATTGAAATTTCAAAGACAGGGGAGAATGTTAACTTTTGCTCCTACACTGGGTCAGGAAGGGTTACAGGTAGCGTCTATGGCTGCATGCAGAGACGATGACTGGTTAGTTCCTGCTTTTAGAAGTAATGCTGCCTGGTTATATAAAGGGTTACCTATGAAAAATATTTTTTTATACTGGTGTGGAAATGAAATGGGAAGTAAGATTCCTGACCATATAAATATGCTGCCTATTGTAGTGCCAATTGGAAGTCAATTTAATCATGCAACGGGAATTGGAATGTCATTTAGATATACTAAAGAGGATAAAGTAGTAGTAACTTATATAGGAGATGGGGGAACTTCTGAGGGTGAATTTTACGAAGGAATAAACTTTGCAGGTGTAGTAAATGCTCCGGTAATATTTATTATTCAAAATAACCAATTTGCTATAAGTACTGGTGTAGAATCCCAGACAAAGGCAAAAACGTTAGCTCAAAAGGGGATTGCAGCAGGAATTCCATCGATAAAAGTTGATGGGAATGACATATTTGCAATGTATTTTGCTACAAAAGAAGCTGTAGAGAATGCAAGATCAGGAAATGGACCAAGTTTAATTGAAGCAGTAACTTATAGACAGGGACCTCATACAACGGCAGATGATCCTACTATCTATAGAAGTGAGGAAAAGCATTTAGATGGGATGTCTAAAGATCCTATTATTAGAACTAAAAACTTTTTAATAGAAAGAGGAATTCTGACTGAAAAAGATGAGAAAACAATTAGAGAAGAATGTAAAAAAACAGTATTTGAAGAATTTGAAAAGGCTGAACAAGAGAATATAACCCCGCTGGAAGATATTTTTAAATATACCTATGAAGAAATGACAGAAAATTTAAAAGAACAATATGAGGAAGCTAAAAAATGGGGGGGGAATTAATGGAGGCTTTAAATAATATAGAGGCACTGAACCAGGCTTTGGATCAAATGATGGAAAAAGATGAAAAAATAGTTATCTATGGTGAAGATGCAGGTTTTGAAGGGGGAGTATTCAGGGCAACGAAAGGACTTCAAGCCAAGTATGGAAAGGATAGATGTTTTGACTCCCCTTTAACAGAGGCGGGGATAATAGGATCGGGAATAGGGATGGCAATAAATGGTATGAAACCGGTTTTAGAAATACAGTTTCAAGGGTTTCTATTCCCGGGATTAAACCAATTGTTAGTCCATGGAGCCAGGTATAGAAACAGATCAAGGGGAAGATTCACAGTCCCAATGGTTGTAAGAATGCCATATGGTGGAGGAATAAGAGCTCTGGAACACCATTCTGAAAGTATAGAGGCAATGTTAGCTCATACGCCAGGGTTAAAAGTTGTGATACCATCAAATCCATATGATACAAAGGGGTTGATGATCTCTGCAATTAAAGATCCGGATCCGGTTGTTTTTTTGGAACCAAAGAGGATATATAGAGCTTTTAAACAGGAAGTTCCCATGGAAATCTATGAAGTTCCTATTGGGAAGGCAAGAATTTTAAAAGAGGGAAATGATATTACTGTAGTCGGATGGGGGGCAATGATCCCGGAAATACAATTGGCAGTAAAGGATTTAGAAGAAGAGGGAATAAGTGTAGAAATAATTGATTTAAGAACTATTTCCCCAATCGATAAAGAAGCAATAGAAAATTCTGTGAAGAAAACAGGAAGATTTTTAGTTGTTCATGAAGCAGTAAAATCATTCGGCGTAGGAGCAGAATTAATCTCAATAGTAAATGAAAAAGCTTTTTTACACTTAGAATGTCCCCCTACCAGATTAACAGGATATGATGTTACGATACCATTAGCAAAGGGAGAAGGACACTTTATGATTAATCCGGAAAAAATCAAATCAAAAGTAAAAGAACTTATAAATTATTAAATAAAGATAGGGGGAGACAATGTTTGAGTTTAAATTTGCTGATATTGGAGAAGGGATCCACCAAGGAAAAGTATTAGATTGTTTTTTTAAAATTGGAGATATGGTAGAAGAAGGGGAAAGTTTATTTTTGGTTGAAACAGATAAAGTAAATGCTGAAATACCTTCACCTGCTAAGGGAATAATTACCGCTATTAATTTTGAGATAAATGATATTATTAATGTAGGAGATGTAGTAGTTGTTATAGATGACGGTAGTTCTGCTGAAGTTATTGAAACTATAACAGAAGAAAAAGAAAAAGCAGAAGCAGAAACAGAAGAAGGAAAAGGAGCAAGTGTAGTGGGAGAAGTAACTGTTTCCAATGAATTAATCCCTGGTTTTCATACAGAAGAAAAGGAAGAGAAAGTAATCAGGAGAAAGTCTTTGGCAACCCCAATAGCCAGGAGAATGGCTAAAGATTTAGAGGTAGATATAAACGAGGTTGAAGGAAGCGGGTTAAATGGAAGAGTAATGAAAGAGGATATCCAAAAATTTCATAATTTAAATAATAAAGCAGAAACAACAAAATCAGTAGTTTTAGAAAATGGTGATGATATAAGGGAAGAGATGTCACTAGTAAGAAAAGCTATCTTTAAAACTGTGAGTATTTCAAAAAAAGAAATTCCTCATACTACCCTGTTTGATGATATAGACTTAGAACAATTAGTAAAATTAAGGGGAGAATTATCAGAAGAAATAGGGGTGAAATTAACCTATATGCCATTTATAATGAAAGCAGTTTATTTAGGGATAAAGAAATATCCTGTATTTAATTCCACCATAGACGGAGAAGAGATAGTTTATAAAAAGCAGGTAAATTTAGGAGTGGCAGTGGATACTGACTATGGGTTGGTAGTTCCTGTATTAAAAGATTTATCCAGTTTAAGTATAATTGAAATAAGCGAAAAATTAAAAGGTTTGAGCAGCAGAGCCAGAGATAAAAAATTATCCATGGAAGATATAACAGGCGGGACATTCACTGTGAGTAATTTTGGAAAATTCGCCAAGGCAGGCACTCCTATAATTAAACATCCAGAAGTGGCTGTACTAGGGATAGGAAGAGTTAAGAAACAGGCTGTAATAATCGATTCGGAAATTCAGATAAGGTCAATCCTACCTGTATCTCTGTCAGTGGACCACAGAATAATAGATGGAGCAGATGGTGGGAGATTTATTGAAGAAGTCAGATCTTACCTGGAAAATCCAAAGTTATTATTATTAAGTTAGGAGGTGAAAATATGTATGATTTAATTGTTCTTGGGGGAGGTCCAGGAGGTTATGTGGCTGGTATAAAAGCCAGTCAGCTGGGAATGAAAGTGGCTATAATAGAAAAAAATAAATATGGAGGAGTATGTTTAAATGTGGGGTGTATTCCTACTAAAACAATGTTAAAATCAGCCAGGCTGTTTAGTGACATGTTAGAAGCTGAAAAATTTGGAATAGATATAGATGGAAGTTTTAATATAAATTGGGAAAATGTTATAAATAGAAAAGATGGAGTGGTAAATAAGCTTGTTGCAGGAGTAGAATTTTTACTGAAAAAAAATAAAATAGATATGTTTAATGGCCTGGGAAATGTCATTGATAAAAATACAGTAGAAGTCAATGGTGAAAAAATAGTATGTAAAAATTTACTTATATGCACAGGGTCAAATGCCAGGATTCCTGAAATAGAAGGAACGAAAGAGGCTCTAGAAAAGGGTTATCTGATGACAAGTACAGAAATTTTAAAAATTAAAGAGATCCCTAAAAAATTAACAATAATAGGAGGAGGAGTAATAGGGGTAGAATTTGCTATACTATTTGCGACTTTGGGGACAAAGGTTAGTATAATTCAAAGAAGTGGAAGAATTCTGGATGCCCTGGATAAAGATGTAATTAAAGAAATTACAGAGGTTTTGGATGAAAAAAATGTAGAAATAATCTATAATGCAAATACAAAATATATAGGAAATGGCTATATTAACTATATTTCCAATGAAAAAAAAGTAAAATTAGAAGGAGATAAAGTTTTAGTTTGTATAGGAAGGGTACCTAATCTAAAAGAAATAAAAAATTTAAATTTAGAGATAGAAAGGGGAGCTATTAAAACAAATAATAGGATGGAAACCAGTGTAAATGGAGTTTATGCTGCCGGGGATGTCAATGGGATCATGCAATTAGCACATGTTGCTTCCCATGAAGGAGTCATAGCAGTGGAAAACATGTTTGGAGGGGATGAAAAAATAGATTATAATAAAGCTCCTTATTGTATCTATACATTTCCAGAAGTAGCAGGAGTAGGGCTCACTGAAAGTAAAGCTAAAAAACAATATCCAAATGAAATTAAAATTTCTAAATTTCCTCTATCTGTAAATGGGAAGGCATTAGCTGAAGGGGAAGAGAAAGGGTTTGTAAAAATAATAGCTACTAAAAAATATAATGAAGTGATAGGGGTGCATATTGTTGCAAGCCATGCAACTGATATGATTAGCGAGATGGTTACGATCATGGAATTAGAAGGAACTGCCAGGGAGATAACTCGGGCTATTCATCCTCACCCGACAATGTCTGAAGCTGTTGTAGAATCTGCCCTGGGAATAGTGGATAGAGCAATTCATATTTAATTGACAACCTGGGTTTCCAAAAAAAACCAGCCGACATCTGTCGGCTGGTTATAATTTTATATTAGTCACTTAATTTTAAAACTGAGATAAATGCTTCTTGAGGTATCTCTACATTACCGATCTGTTTCATTCTTTTCTTACCGGCTTTTTGTTTCTCCAATAGTTTTTTCTTTCTGGATATATCTCCACCATAACATTTAGCCGTAACATTCTTTCTGAATGCTCTGATAGTTTCTCTTGCTATTATTTTTGCCCCCAGTGCAGCCTGAATAGGGATTTCAAATTGCTGTCTCGGGATGATTTCTTTTAATTTTTCTACGATTATTCTACCTCTAGCCTGGGCATGGTCTGTATGTGCAATAAATGAGAATGCGTCTACAGGTTCACCGGATACCAAAATATTGACTTTTACCAGATTTCCAGGTCTGTATCCAATCATCTCATATTCAAATGAAGCGTATCCCTTGGTTCTAGATTTTAATTTATCATAAAAATCTAATACTATCTCTGCAAGGGGCATCTCATATGTGATCATAGCACGGGTATCATCGATATAGTTCATACTGACATATACTCCTCTTTTTAACTGGCATAATTCCATAACTCCGCCGACATAGTCCTTTGGAACTATTATATTTCCCTTGATATACGGTTCTTCTACGATTACTTTTCCCTGTCCGCCCCCAGGAAAGTCCTCTGGATTGTCTATAGTATACATAGGTTCATTTTCTTTATGGATCCTATATTCAACCGATGGTGAAGTAGATATAAGGTCGATATCATATTCCCTTCTAAGTCTCTCTACGATGATCTCCATGTGTAAAAGGCCCAAGAACCCGCATCTAAATCCAAATCCCAATGCCAGTGATGTTTCAGGTTCAAAAGTAAGGGAAGCGTCATTTAATTGTAATTTTTCAATGGCTTCTCTCAGATCTTCATAATCATCGGTAGATATCGGATATAATCCGGCAAATACCATTGACTGGGCTTTTCTATAACCTTCTAAAGGTCGTTCACATGGATTTTTGACACTGGTAACAGTATCTCCTACCTGTGAATCATGGATAGACTTTGTACCGGTAATAACATATCCTACCGATCCTGCAGTCAATATATTTGTAGGGTTCATTCCAGGGGAGAATATTCCGCATTCAAGAACATCAAACTGATGATTGGTAGAGAATATTTTTATCTTATCTCCTTTTTTAATAGTTCCGTCTACAACTCTGACATAGGTAATAACTCCTCTATAGTCGTCAAAATGCGAATCGAATATAAGAGCCTTTAAAGGCCCGTCTTCGCTGTTTGCAGGAGCAGGGATGAATTTAACAATAGCTTCCAACAGGTCTTCTATTCCTATACCTGATTTAGCAGAAGTAAGGACTGCTTCATCAGCAGGAATACCTATAACATCTTCTATTTCATTTCTCACCTTTTCTACATCAGCAGCAGGCAGGTCGATCTTATTGATTACAGGGACTACTTCTAGGTCCTGCTCTAATGCTAAGTATACATTGGCTAAAGTCTGTGCTTCTACACCCTGGGCTGCATCTACTACTAATAGTGCACCCTCACAGGCAGCCAGAGATCTGGACACCTCATAGATAAAGTCTACATGTCCTGGTGTATCGATCAAATTTAATTGGTATGTCTTACCATCGTTAGCTTTATAGTTAATTGTAACGGTATTAGCCTTTATTGTTATTCCCTTCTCTTTTTCCAAGTCCATACTGTCTAATAGCTGGTTTTGCATATCCCTGTCGGCAACAGTTCCTGTTGACTGGATAAGCCTGTCAGCTAAGGTAGATTTTCCATGGTCTATATGTGCGATTATTGAAAAGTTTCTTTTTAATTCTTGTGACACAACGTTCCTCCTAATGTTTATATTAAATTTTTTATAAATTAACTTATAATTTTACATTCTATTATAAGCTATCTCAGTAGAAAAAGCAACCATTACTCACCTCACTTTGTTTTCCGGCGAGGACACGAATATTTATCTTTTGACTTTAATTTTTAATTAGTTAGTTTTTACTATATACTTAGGTAAAGATTAAAATGATATTGGAGGAAAGTTATGAACGATAAAAAAATAAGGTTTACCGTCCCAAATTTTGTCAACGAGATAACATTCAGGGATATAGAGAACTTTGATCTGAAAATTAACAGTTTTTTCAACAGACTGTTTACCAGCTCCTACACCAATGTGGATAAATACCCGTTTAAGAAGAGTTCGGACAACAAAAAAATACAATTTAATTTAAACAAAGAAAACAAGCTGATCTATGAGAACTTACTGCCTAAAAACAAGATACAAAATGAATCGGAATATTTCAGGGATCTTATAAGAACATATATATCCCAGCCCCACTATAAGAGGGAGAGGAGGATTTTTTATTCTGAATATGAATCTATACAAAAATCCATCCAGAGGAAGGAGGAAATTTTAATAACTCATATGGACAATGATTATATTGTGGAACCCTATTTTTTTAAAGTTACATCGGAGGAAAAAAACAACTTTTTATTCTGCTGGATATATGAAAAAAAGGAATATGGTGTTTTTAATCTGTCCAGGATATCCAAGGTGACCCCAATAAGATTCAGGAAAAACAAGAGATATCTGGATCTGGACTATATAGAGAAGGTTCATAAAAAATTTGATCCCTTCCTTTCCTATGGGAATATTGTAAAGGTGAAATTAACAGATCTGGGGAAGGCATGGTTTAAAAGGATAAGCCATTATAAACCAACTTTAGTCAAGATAGAGGGCGATATCTATTACTGTGAATCCAGCGACAGAAAAGCCATCCTGTATTTTTCCAGATTTTACAATGAAGCCGAAATCCTGGAGCCCCTGTCTCTCCGGAAAAAGATAAAGGCCCTTTTGGAAGATACCCTGTCCCAATATAAATAAAAAGAGTCATATAACATGAACCTTTCAGCATAAGATATCTATATAGTTTATCTGTTTTTACTGGGATAAAAATAAAACATTATGAACCTTTAAAATAAAAAAGAGCAGTGTTGAGAGGGATTAATTTTAATGGTAGACTATTATAGTATTAAAAAAAGCTTATAGTCGGGGTGATCTATGAAAACAATGAAAAAAAGAAAGATGATATTGGAAGGGGATATGTATAAGGTGATAATCTTACTTTCCCTCCCTATAATGTTAAACAACCTTATACAGACCATGTATAATCTGACAGATACATACTTTTTGAGTAAGTTAGGATCGGTGGAAGTAGCATCTATGACTTTAGCCTGGCCCGTGGTGTTTTTACAACTGGCACTGGGAGTGGGAATAGGGATAGCAGGTACTACCCTGATCTCCCAGAATATAGGTGCAAAAAAAATAGATGAAGCCAGAAAAATAGCAGGACAGCTTGTGAGTTTTGCCATGGGTTTTTCTGTACTGTTAAGTGTAAGCGGGATAATAAACACACCCTATATATTGAAAGTTATGGGAGCCGCAGGGGAAATATACAGCAATGCTTATATCTATCTGATCCTTATAGTCGGTGGAGCTCCCCTTATGTATGCCAGTTTTGTCTATTCCTCCATAAAACAGGGGGAAGGGGATACTACCTCTCCTATGATTCTAAGTCTTATATCTGTGACCATCAATATAATTCTCGATCCAATCTTTATATTCTACCTGGACCTGGGAATTAAGGGAGCAGCTTTAGCTACCCTCCTTGCCAGAGGTATAATGTCATTTTATATAGTATATCAGTTATTTATAAAGGATACTCCCATGAGGTTGAGACTGAAAGACCTGAAACCGGAGTTTAGTTATATAAAAAAATTGACAAAATTGGGGATCCCGGCTTCCATCGGGCAGGCTACCATAGCCATGGGATTTGTGGTGCTCAATAGTTTTGTACACACCTACGGACAGTTGACCCTGGCTGCCTTTGGAATTGGAAACAGAATAACCGGACTCATAGTGATGCCCGCCATGGGAATCGGAGGAGCTGTATCAGCTATAGTTGGCCAGAATATAGGAAACAACGATGTAAAGAGGGTAAGGGAGTGCGTATTCAAGAGTTCGGTCTTAGGAGCTGTTTTTTCTGTGGCAGGTACCGCCACCCTTTTAATATGGGGGAGCAGTATAGTTAGATTTTTCTCCACCAACAAAGATATCATATATCTGGGGAATGAATACCTGAAATATATATCCTTAAGTTTTATAGGGCTGGCCGTCCTGCCTATAATTACAGGAGCATTACAGGGAGTGGGACAGACAAAAAAAGCCATGTATCTCAGCATGTCGAGACTATGGGTATTCAGGCTGCCTGCCCTGCTGGTACTGCCTTATTTTATAGGCAGAACAGAAAAAGTAATCTGGTACTCTATATTTTCCAGTAATATCATCGCCATGCTGGTGGCCGTCTACTTCTATAAAAGATCTGAATTTAAAAGTCTGGTAGAAGATCCAGAAGATGAATGGGTAGAAAATAAAATAGACCAGGGTATCAAGATTGAGGTGGAGCAGAATTTAAAAAAAATAAAAACTAAATAAAAGTTATAAGAGTAGATGAATAAATTGCATCTACTCTTTTTTTAACCCTCTCTCGGCTGTTGCCACTCTCTCCCGCGGGGTGACGAATATTATGAATTTCTTTTAGATTAAGAAGACATTTTTAGAACCTTCTACATTTGACGCTGACTAAAATCTGACTTTTTGAATTTGAATTTGCCACCAATCTATGAACTTCTGCTGCTATAGCACAGGAGTTTTTTTCTACACAGATTCCCACTAAATTATCAAACCAAATTCCTTACACTAAGCTCACAAAGGAATAACTAGAAAGATCACTAAGAAAACATTAAAATCATAGCACGCGGATCTCTATCGAGACTACCCGATATGGGCATCACCAATATCTCTAAAGTTTATTCTATAAACTAAGAATATTGCGAACACAGAAAACTCTCTGAACTACACAGATAAAATATTTTATTTTTGGTTAGAATCTTTTTCTAGATGTTACTCTACTCCTCAGTATATCTTTTGCGATTTAAATATGACAGAAAAAAAGCAAATGAACCCGTATCAAAGATGGAAACTTTGGAACCTTATTTTTGTCACGAATTACACGAATTAAAAAAATCTCAACACAGAGACACAGAGGTCATAGAGGTTCTCAGAAAAAAACATTTATTTTTGCTTAAGACCTTGATCGAAGTTTATAGTCGTCCAACTTCAGCTGTACTGTTCCTACAATGACGATCGTGTATTACTTCCTAAGACATTTATAAACCTTCTTGACTTTCTTTCGTCTATTTCTTGTGTCAAGACAAGAAACAGACCCGTATTAAAGAGGGACTCTTTAGAACTTTCTTTTTTATCTCCCCTTCTGTGTATCTCAATATCCAAGGTTTTCAAAAAAATATTACCTTTAAATTCAAAAATACCCTCTCACTCCCCTCCTAACTTCCCCTTGTGATTACACCTCTGCTATCAAAATACATTAAATATAGTTATCCCTTTAAAGTAAGCTTCAATAGTAGCTTTGGTATAGTTGTCTTCTAAGTATTTTTGTATTGTGTCATAAAAAACACCTCCTATAGTAGTTTTAGAAAGAATAAAAAATAACATTACTTCTAAATAGAAACTATGTTATTTTTAACTTGGCTCTAAAATATGATTAAAATTATTGAAACAATATATAAAATGATGTAGCATTTAGTATGTTGTTTTTAGCGAGCAATAAAAAACAAAATCAAAAGGAGGGAAAAGTGTCAAAATACTATGATAAATTAACGGTAGAGAGAAAATTATTTTTGGGACAATTGAAACAATTAATTGAAAATGAATTTGAAGAGCAGAAGATAACTAGAGATAACAGAGGAGGCTGTTCATTACCAGAGATGGAGAGAGAAGAAGCTTTAGAAAATAATATAAGGACTATATCAATAAATGCGTCTTGGGGGATGGGGAAAAGTTTTTTTGCTAAAGCACTAAAAACAAAATTAGAAACATCAGGAATTAAAGTTTTTAATTTTAATGCTTGGAAAAATGATTATCACAAAGAACCTTTAAAATCTTTAATTGGTGAGTTAAACGAACAAATGAAATTTGGATCAGATGTAAAGGAAAAGGCTGATAAATTAATTAAAAATGTTTTAAAAGAAGGATCTAAAGTTTTAATAAGCACTCTATTAAAACACTTAAAAATATCAAATGAAGATCTAGACGGTCTGAAAGAAATCTTTAGCGAAGTAAGCGAAAGCTCACTAGATGAATATAAGAAATACAAGAAAGTTCTAGAAGATTTTAAAATAGCTCTGGAAGAAAAGTGTATTTTTACAGAAGAAACTCAAGGAAAAAAAGTGATAATAATAGATGAGTTGGATAGATGTGTTCCTAATTTTTCTGTAGAATTATTAGAGGCAGTTAAACATATTTTTAATGTAGAGGGATTAATTTTTATATTTTTAATAAATAAGGAACAATTGGGTGAGAGTGTTAAAAATTTATATGGGGATGTAAATAAAGGAGAAGGATATTTTAGAAAGTTTTTTGATTTATCTCTAGAATTACCAGAATTAAATTTAGAAGAGTATATAGATTTAGAATATCAAATAAACTTAGAAAATGGTTTTAGCCATTATGAAGACTTGAACACTTTGAATAGACATATTTTTTTTACTAGTTTAGATAATCTATACTTAACATTTACAGCGAGGGAAATAAATATGATGTATAGAAAATATCAAATATTTTTAAAATCTCTCGCAAATAATGAAAAAAACAATATCACATTTAGTGTCTTATTAGGATATTATTTCATCTTTAAAGAAAAGAAAGCAGATGATTTTTTAAAGTGGTTAGATGAAAATTTGAAAAAAAATTATAGCTTTGACATGGACGAAAACCCTCATTTTTTATTTTCTACACGTTTGGAAATTAATCGAAAATCATTTTTAAGTGATATGATATGCACAATACAACATGTATTGTCTGAAATAGAATATAAAGATGGTATAAATGAAGAACCTAAAGATGGTATAAATGAAGAACCTAAAGATGATATGAATGAAGAACCTAAAGATGATATGAATGAAGAATCTAAAGAAATAGTATATCGCTATAGAGTACAGTATTATGATTCTAATGAAAAGTATTATGATCCTAATTTTTTAACCGGAGAACAAATTTTTTATAATGGAAATGAAATAAATTATATTCATAGTGGATTATATTGTGATGAACAAACATTCGAAAGAAAATATTTTACCTTTATGCTTTCGTTACCACTAAATTATAAGTTCAACACAGGTAAATTTGGACTGATGGGTTACCTAGATAGTAAATATAATTTTATTACTGGAAATTAAGTAATTAGTTCTATAACTGAAAGTTCATAATATAAGTTTTAAAATTAGAAGAGCGAAATGGATGTTAAAAATGACATCCATTTTTAAATATATTAGAAATTTAAGAGAAAATATTTGAAAAAGTTTAATTTAAATCTAATGAATGCTATAATTGCACTAATTATTCAATAAAGGGGGAGAAAATTTGGAATTATTATATTTGTGGGTTGAAAAATATAAAACAATAGAAAATCAAGGATTTAATTTTAGTCCTAGGTATTGTTTTGAATTTAATGAAGGTAATTTAACTAAAGAGGAAAGAGATCACCTAGAAAATTTTTTCGAAGAGAATATTGTTAATATAACTGGTATTTTTGGTGGAAACGGTAGTGGGAAATCTACTCTTTTAGAAATTTTATCAACAATTAAAAATAATCGAGAAGCAGAGTTTAATTATAAATATTTTTACATTTATAAAGATAATGAAAAAATAAAACTTATAGACTCTAAAGGAATAGTAAAAGAGAAGAGCGAGGAAATTCAAATTTCAGATAAAAGAGATTTTAAAGTTAAAATAGTGCATTATTCCGATGATATAGATAATTATAATAGTTATTTTTACACAAATTATTATAACTTGCAATCTGGATATTTATTAAATAGAAGGGAAGGAGTAACTAATTATCCTTTTGTTAAATATTCATTTGAAGATTTTAAAAAACAAATTGACTTTTTAAGTAATTATAGAGATCTTATTCGTGAGTTACCATATGATGATTATATTACTTCTCTTGAGTCTATTAAAAAAATAAACTTAGAAATAAGTGAATATAATTATGAAAAAGAAATACATTTAGAGGATACAAGAATTGTAGAAAAAAAAATGGAAATATATGATAAATATATAATGACTATCGGGAATTTAAATAATGCAAGCGATATAAAAGAAAATTTTTTTTGGCAAAGAACAATAAAAAATTATTGGGGTTTACTAATTGGAGCAGTAACAGAAGATATATATAGTAACCGTTTTAATGAAATTGAAATTGAAAATTTTAAAGAGGGAACCAATTCTTTGTTTGAATGGCTAGATAACTTTTTAAAAAAAATTAAAGATCAAGTTATTGAATATGAAAAGAAAATGAATAATCCTGATTCGATTAAATTTTATTCGTCAACAAAATCAGAAGATGTAATTAATTATTTTAATAAATTAATTATTTTAATAAATTAATTAATTTAGATAATATAAAGGAAAATACATTAAATATAGACGGTAAAAGTATCTCTTATGAAATAAAAAATAAAGAGGCGTTAAGTATCTCAACTGAAAATTTTATTCACTTAGAAGATATAGATTGCTTTTTAGGAAATTTAATTAAATTTCGATGGCCTGTTAAATTAAGCTCTGGAGAATTAAAACTATTTAGATTTATGGGAAGGTTATCCGATTTAACAAATACTATAGATTTAGATGGAAATTGGGATAATATATTACTTTTAATAGACGAACTTGATACTAGTTTTCATCCTGAATGGAAGAGAAGAGTAATAAAATTTTTAAATAACTTTTTTTCAAAAATCTATTTAAAAAATAATATTCAGAAAACAACAAATAAAAAAATTCAAATAATAATTACTTCACACTCTCCATTTATAGCAAGTGATCTACCAAAAAATAATATTCTTTGTTTAAAATTAGGAAAAACAGTAGAAAAAAATAAAATAAATACTTTCGGAGCTAATATCTTTGATTTATATAAAGAAACATTTTTTGTAGACTCTACTTTTGGCGAATTTGCTACAGAAAAAATTAAAAAGGCAGTAAGTTTGTTGACACCTACTATTGATAAAGATAAGAAAAATAAGCTTTATCATATATCTGAAGACGATGAAAAAAAAATTAGATATATAATTGATTCAATAGGTGAAAAACTTATAAAAAATAAGTTAGAGAGGATGTGGGAAGATTATCTAAATAATGAAAAAGAAAAAAATAATGATATAATCAAAAGACTCATGAATCAGTATGACTTAAGTAATAAGGATTTAAAGAAATTTTTAGAGGGAGAAAACCAATGATAAAGGTGGATACTAGCGATAAAGAAAAGTGGCATGAAATAGAAAAAAAACATAAAAAATGGTGGCTAGATCATCTAGAATATTTAGATTGGGAAGAAAGCTTTAAAAGTTTAGATTTAGAACAAAAACAAACTCTTTTGACAATATTGAATAATTTTAAAGAAATTTCAATAGAAGACGATACCCCAATCAAATCATTTAAAAATATTAAAAAAATTGCTCCTAATATAGTGGAGTTTATTACAAATAAAGAATTAAAAGAAAAAATTAGCTCTATAAACCTAGAATGGAAAAATCATTATTCTATTAAGTATATAAATGAAAAATTTATAAATAAAATTCTCAGAGTTTTTTTGCGAAGGAATACTAGAGAATTCAATTGGGAAAAGTATTATTTTGAAAATTGTGAAACGAAAAAAGAAAAGGAGCTATTTTTAATCCTTTATAATAAGAATAAAAATTTAAAGGGTAAAAAAGGTTTAAATTTAAAAATTGAAGAATGGAATGAGGAAAACTTTGAAGAAAAACTAAAAAAACTAGATATTGATAGCGACTTTTTAAAGCTTCCAATAAAAGAATCTAAAGAAAAATTAAAAGGTTTAAAAGAAAAACTTTTTGATTATTCCGATATAATAACTGAACTTTTAGATAACAACTTTATAACTTCAATATCTGAAATATTTAGTTATGATAATTTAAAAGATGATTACAGGCATGACTTGATAAGTGAAATGGGAATAAGAGTTTGTCCATATTGTCAACGAAATTATATAACTAATTATATAAATGAAAAGGGTGATAGAACAACAGCAGATTTAGACCATTTTTACCCTAAATCACTATATCCATATTTAGCTCTTTCTCTTTATAATTTTATACCTAGCTGTCAGATATGTAATAGCAGGTTTAAAGGAAGTAAAGATACTTATGATAAGATAATTAATCCTTATAAAAATAGTTTTGATGACAAAGGAGTGAAATTTGAAACTTCAGAAACTTTAATAGAAAATATTTTAGGAACTGATATAGAGTTTAATATAAGGTTTAAAAATCATGATAATGTTATAGATACAATTAAAATGTTTGGTTTAGATAAAGTATATAAAACTTCTCATAATGCCTATATAAGGAATATGCTTGAAAATATTGAAAAAAGCCCTAATAAATATATAGAAAATTTGGGAGATAATATTTTCTCTGAATTGACGTCTGAGGAAAGAAATGAGGTAATAAGATCATTCAAGGAAATAGTAAAAGAACCTTATAAACATAGAATAGAAGAAGGAGAACCTTTAGGAAAATTAACCAAAGATATTTTAGATGAATTTGGAATAGATATTTAAAGATTGGTTATTAATTTAGACATGAGCATATTGTATTTGATATTATATAATTACTTTATATATATAAATAAAAGGCTATATCTATTACGGCTTTATGCAGTCCCTTCTACACTACCTGAAGCCTCTAATAGCTATTGTTCTTTAATAGGAGATAAGCGTTGGTCATACTTCTACACTTGAACCCCCACAATATTAATTAAAATCTTTTATAAGGATATAAAATCAACCTAAAAAAGATTTATATTTCAAGTATATTTATTATGGTTTTGTGAAGTCCCTTCTACAACCTTAGTAGGAGCCATTGTTCTACTTATGTTTAAATAATAAAAAAAGGAGTGTGACGTTACATCCAAGAAGGCAATTAAATTTTAATGAATTTAATTGCTTTTTTATTATTATCTTGACATTGTCGTATAAATATCGTATTATAACCACATAAATTAACTCGTATATGCTCCTAATAAGGAGGAGCGTCTCTACAGGTCACCGTAAACGACCTACTATGAGTGAAAAAATTAAGTATATGGTGGACCCTATCTTAATACATTAAGGGGAGTCTTTTAACCTAAATGCCTATTTTTCTCACTTGTTGGGAGGAGTAGGCATTTTTTGTTTACTCGAATCACAATTAGAGTTATATAAAGACTTTAGGAGGAAAAAAATGAAAAATAGATCACCATATGATTTAGATGGAGTACCAGTACTTAAGGAAGCTATACCATTAGGATTACAGCATATATTAGCTATGTTTGTGAGCAACCTGGCACCGATATTAATAGTTGGAGGAGTTATAGGAATTCCAAGTGATAAATTGACATTTTTAATCCAGTGTACTATGTTTGTATCGGGAGTAAATACATTGATTCAGGCATACAGAATAGGGCCTATTGGAGCCAGATTACCGGTTGTTGTGGGGACAAGTTTTGCATTTGTACCTGTAGCTATCTCAATCGGATTGAAATATGGATTTGAAGGTGTGTTAGGGGCAGCCCTGGTAGGGGGATTATTCGAAGCATTTATCGGATTATTCATGAGAAAAGTAAGAAAGTTTTTCCCGCCAATCGTAACAGGTGTGGTAGTTTTATCTATAGGGTTGTCACTATTACCGGTTGGGATAAAAAACTTAGCTGGTGGATTTGGAGCAAAAGATTTTGGATCACTGTCAAATTTGCTATTAGGCGGGATAGTACTTATAGTTGTTATTATCTTTAACCAGTTTGCAAAGGGTATTTGGAGAACAGCAGCAATAGCAGTTGGAACAGCAGCAGGAATAATAATAGCAGGATTTATGGGGAAGATCGATTTCGGAGCTGTAAGCCAGGCCAGTTACTTTGTAGTACCTAGACCATTTACATATGGACTGGAATTTCATCTGGATGCTATATTAGCAATGATGCTCATGTATGTAGTGTCAGCTGTGGAAACGGTAGGAGACATGTCAGGAGTAACAATGGGTGGAGCCAACAGGGAAGTAACAGACAAGGAGTTATCCGGAGGAATTTTAGCCGATGGTTTTGGAGGAGTTATAGCAGCTTCTTTCAGTATCTTACCTACTACTTCATTCAGTCAGAATACAGGAATAGTAGCCATGACAGGAGTTATGAGTAGATTTGTTGTAGGAACAGGGGCTATGTTCCTGATAGTGGGAGCATTTATTCCGAAAATAGGAGCGTTAATATCTGTAATACCTGCCAGTGTTATAGGTGGAAGTTTGGTTATGTTGTTTGCAATGATAGCTATCAGTGGGATAAACCTGATCACAAAAGAAAAATTAGTAGGCAGGAATGCAGTTATAGTAGCTGTGGCCTTGGGAGTAGGGTTTGGAATGGGAAGTGTTCCAGAAGCATTAACTTATTTGCCTGAATCATTTAAATTAATCTTTGGAGGATCTGGAATAGTTGTATCAGCGGGAATAGCAGTTATATTAAATGTGATCCTGCCTAAAGAGATAAAGCAGAAAGAAACTGTTAGAGAAAGTAAATTAAATCAAGCTTAATATATCTACCTGCCTTTTTTCGTATAGAGAAAGGGTGGGTTTTTTTAAAGGAAATAATTTAATTAATAGGAATAACTAATAAAATATCATTACAGGAGGAAACTATGTTTACAATAAAACAGCATTTAATGGCCCAGTCCATAGAGGAAGGATATGAAACTTTAGTTAAAAATAGAAATAACGTGATCTTAGGAGGGACAGGGTTTTTGAAACTGGGAAATAAAAACATCAATATTGGAATAGATCTGTCCGATCTGGACCTGGATTATATCAGGGAAGACGAAAACAATATAGAGATAGGCCCTATGACGACTTTCAGGAGTGTTGAAACAAATAAACTGTTGAGAGAAAATTTTGACGGCATCATAGCAAAATCAGTGGAGGAGATAGTGGGTATCCAGTTAAGATCTGTCATTACAGCAGGAGCTACAGTAGCTTCTAAATATGGGTTTTCAGACTTTATAACGGCGCTGCTGTCACTTAATACCCAGGTAGAATTATATAAGGGTGGAATAATATCCTTGGATGAATATCTGGCTGAGGAAAAGATCCCCAGAGACATCCTGGTAAGGATTATAATTAAAAAGGATGGGAAAAGGGCAGCTTTTAAAACTATGAGAAATTCAAAGAGCGACTATGCTGTCTTAAACTGTGCTGTATCTGACCTGGACGGGGAATACAGGGTAGCTGTAGGAGCCAGACCCGGAAGAGCAGTGGTAAAAACAATTAGTAATGAGGAAGTGAATAATAAAATCGATGAAAAGATCGAAGCCGTGGTAAATGAGATGAAGTTTGGAAAGAATATGAGAGCCAGCGGAGAATACAGAGAGATGATAGCAAAAGTTTTGATCAGAAGATGTCTCGAGGAGCTAGAAAGTAAATAAAGAAAGAGTAAGATTTGAAAACTCTAAGTTAAAGGATTTTTATCGGTGAAGACTTAGATTCTAAAATAAGTGTGATCTGTATCAAAAAAAGGAGATGAATTTTAATGGAAATTAAATTAAAAATAAACGGGATTAATAAAGAGGTAACGATAAAAGAGGGCGAATATCTGCAGTCAGCTCTAAAAAAACTGGGATTTCTAAATGTTAGAAAGGGGTGTGAAACCGGTTCCTGCGGGCTGTGCACAGTATTACTGGATGGTAAACCTACCCTTTCCTGTTCAACGCTGGCTGTGAGGGGAATTGGAAAAGATATTACTACCTTAGAGGGAGAAAGTGTGGAAGTAGCAAAGTTTGCCGAAGTTTTAACCGGTGAGGGAGCAGATCAATGCGGGTATTGTTCTCCCGGGTTTACCCTTACTGTAATAGCCATGAAGAGGGAACTGGAATCTCCTACAATAGATGAGATAAAGCATTATTTAACTGGAAATCTCTGCAGATGTACCGGGTATATGGGACAGCTTAGAGCAGTTAAAAAATATATGGAGGTAAAATAATGAACTATGTTGGTGAAGGAATAAAAAAGATAGATGGGATGGGGCTTATTAAGGGAGCATCCTCATATACTGAAGATATAGCATTAGGACATAACTATCTCACTGTAAAATTACTTCGTAGTCCCCATGCTTTTGCCAGGATAAAAAATATAGATACAACTATAGCTTCTAAGATCGAGGGGATAGAGTGTATATTGACCTATAAAGATGTAACTGATAAAAGGTTCACTTTAGCAGGACAGTCTTTTCCCGAACCGTCTCCCCATGACAGGAGAATATTGGGGGAGTTTGTAAGATATGTAGGAGATGAGGTAGCGATAGTTGCAGGAAAAGATGAGGAATCTGTATTAAAGGCCATGAAACTGATAAAGGTAGACTATGAAATATTAGAACCAATCTTAGATTTTGAAAAAGCCATAGATCATAAAACTATAATACATACTGAAAAACCATATACAAGCTTTAACTACGGGAATGAACATATGAGAAATATAGCTGCCCAGGATCTCCTTGTGGAAGGAGATGTAGAGGAAGAACTGGCAAATTCAGATGTAGTGATAGAACACAGCTATCATACACAGTCACAGATCCACGGGATGATGGAAAATTATATAGCAGTTACCTATATGGACTTCCAGGACAGGATGAATATCATCAGTTCTACCCAGATACCATTTCATGTGAGGAGACATGTATCCAAGATATTAGATATCCCCAGAAGTAAGATAAAAGTTATAAAACCCCGTGTAGGAGGGGGATTTGGCGGTAAACAAACTGCTCCAATGGAGATCTATCCTGCACTTATAACCAAAGTAACCGGGAAACCTGCAAAGTTAGCATATAACAGAAAGGAAACCCATACCTGCACCACTACCAGACACGAGATGAAATTGACTGTAAGATTAGGAGCTACAAAAGATGGAATTATAAATGCCGTAGACATCCACGGGCTGTCCAATACAGGCGCTTACGGGGAACATGCATGGACTGTATTCAGTGTTGTAGGACAAAAAACCCTGCCTATGTACAGAGCCAAGGCCCGTAGGTTTTACGGGGAGGTAGTTTATACCAATATGACTACAGCAGGAGCTTTCAGGGGATACGGTGCCACACAGGGTACCTTTGCATTGGAATCAGCGGTAAATGAATTGGCTAAAAAACTGGATATGGATCCCAGCCTGATACGGGAGAAAAATTTGGTAAAGCAGGGAGAGATAAATCCTACTCTGAACAGTTTTGTGGGAGAGAAGTCTATCGAGCTGGCCAGCAGTACTTTAGATGAGTGCATTACCCGGGGGAAGGAGATGATCGGATGGGATAAAAAATATCCTATGCAGAAGATATCACCTACAAAAGCCAGGGGTATCGGGATGGCTGTAACTATGCAGGGATCTGGAATCCATGGAATAGATACGGCATCTGCCACATTAAAATTAAATGATGACGGGTTCTACACGTTATTAGTAGGAGTCAGTGATATGGGGCAGGGATGTGACACAGTAGTAGCCCAGATGGCAGCAGAGATATTAGGTGTACCTGTATCTAAGATAATAGTAAATAGTACAGATACAGATGTAAATCCATATGATCCGGGTGCCTATGCATCCAGCGGAACCTATGTTACAGGGAATGCAGTTATAAAGGCCGCTAATCTCATGGTGGAAAAGATAGTTGAGGGGGCCTCTAAGATCTTAAATGTACCAGAGGAAGACATCGAATTTAACGGGGAATCACTGTTATTAAAAGACGGAAAAGAGATCTCTTTGGATGAGATAGCATATAAACTGGTGTCATATAAAGGTCAGAATCAGATTATGACTACCGGTACCTGGGGGGGATACACTTCTCCACCGCCATTTATAGCCGGGTTTGCTGAAGTCGAAGTAGATTTGGAAACCGGTAAGGTGGAAATGGTAGACTATGTAGCTGTAGTTGACTGTGGTACAGTGATAAATCCAAATCTGGCAAGAATCCAGGTTGAGGGAGGAGTAGCCCAGGGGATAGGGCTGGCATTGTTTGAAGATATAAAGTATGACGCAAAAGGGAAGATGATCTCCGATACATTTATGCAGTATAAGATACCATCCAGATGCGATGTGGGAGACATAAGGGTAGAATTCAAACCTAGTTTTGAACCTACAGGCCCATTTGGTGCTAAATCCATAGGAGAGGTAGTTATAAACACTTCTGCTCCTGCCATTGCAGATGCAGTAGCAAATGCTACAGGGGTAAGGATAAGGACATTACCTATCACTCCGGAAAAAGTACTTATGGGGATAGTGAATGCAGAATTTTAAAAGGTAAAATATAAAGTGGCGACAGCCGAGAGAGGTTAGATATGATAGATTTAAATTTGAAAAAAGGAGATGTGGTATCCATATTAGGAGCAGGGGGGAAGACCACCCTTTTAAATTATCTATCCAATAAATATAGTGCAGACAACTCTGTACTTATGACTACAACTACCAAAATATTTACACCTCTAAATTATGATTATCTTTATCATGATATAAATTTTTTAGATACAGAATCTTTTACGCTTAAAAATAGTCTTTATGTGGTGGCTCCTAAATATAAAGGTAAACTATCCAGTCTGCCTATGGCAGATTTAGAAGGTCTGACAAAATATTTTGACTATACCTTTATAGAAGCAGACGGTTCCCGGATGAAGCCCCTTAAGGGGTGGAGTGAAAACGAGCCGGTTATCTGTGGTAATACCACTATAACCATAGGTGTAATAGATCTCACCCAGATAGGGAAACCAATAGATGAAGAGATTGTCCACAGGGTAGAATTATTTTGCAGATTAACAGGTAAAAAAGAAGGAGATATCCTGACCATAGATGACTGTGTTGAAATTATTATAAAAAAAGATGGGATCTTTAAAAATTCAAAGGGTAAAAAGATTATATTTTTCAGTAAGGTAGATTTGATGGAAAATTTAAAAATTATAGAAGAGATAAAAATTAAACTATATGAGAAAAAATTTCATGGGGAAATAATAGCAGGGGGGATCTTATGATTACAGCTATAGTCCTTGCCTCTGGGTATAGTTCACGGATGGGTAAAAATAAACTCCTGCTGTTAAAAGACAATATTCCCATGGTTGAACATCTTTTCCGTCAGTTGTCTCGGATAAACTTTCACAAAGTTATAGTGGTTACCCAGTATGATGAGGTAGATAAATTGGCTGAATCATATGGTTATATATCTGTTATAAATATGACCCCTCAAAATGGAATCAGTGAAAGTATAAAATTAGGAGTAAAAAATACAGATGCAGATTCTAATTTTATGTTTTTTACCGGGGACCAGCCCTTTCTCAGGGGAGAGGTTATAAAAAAAATAATGGATATTTCTGAGGATGGATGTATAGCGGTTCCCAGGCTCTCAGGGAAGCGAAAGAGTCCTGTGATATTTGGCAGAGTTTACAGGGAAGAACTCCTGAAATTAGATGGTGATACAGGCGGTAAAGAAATAATAAATAAAAATTTAAACAGTGTAAAATATTTAGATTTTTCTGGTGGAAATGATTTTTTAGATATAGATACCGTGGAAGAATATGAAAAAATAAGGTAGGAGTTTCCTGCCTTGTTTTTTAAAGATGTTTTTATAACCATTTTATAATTGTAATTTGTACAAAACTATGGTAAAACTTATAGTGTACTATATCTAGTATATAAAAAAGACATAATCACAACAGGAGGTATTTGAAATGATAAAAATATACGGAAAAGAAAATTGCAGACAGTGTGAGGAATTAAAGTCTAAGTTAATAAATGATGGTGCAGAGTTTGAATATATAGAGGATATTAAAGAGTTGAGGATTGTGGCCAGTAAGGCTAAGATAATGTCAGCCCCGATAATTGAATACAACAATAAATTCTTTACCATGGATAGTTTTTTAAAAGAGGTAAAATAATATGAATAGGATGGTCATCAATAGGGATGGGGTAAGGGAACCTATAGATGTAGATAAGATCAGAGAAAAACTGATTAAAGGCTGTGAGGGGCTGGATATAAATATGGTGGAATTAGAAAGCCATATAGATACTATCTACCAGGAAAATATCACAACTAAAAGGATCCAGGAATCTCTCATCAACCTGACTGTATCTATGACAAACTTTGAATCCAGCCATTGGACAAATGTCGGGGGCAGACTCCTGATGATGGAGATTGAAAGGGAAGTATATCATGGCAGGGGATATGCATATAATGATTTTTATAAGACCATAACCGATCTATGCAAAAATGATCTATATGACAACAGGTTATTAGACTACACAGAAAAAGAAATTAATGAGTTAAATAAACACATGGTCCCGGACAGGGATATGAACTATGACTATGCTGGAGCCAATATGTTTGTAAACAGATATCTAACAAAATACAGGGGAGAAGTATGGGAACTGCCCCAAGAGGTATTCATGGCTGTCTCTATGATGCTCTCCCTCAATGAAAAAAAAGACAGAGTGGAAAAGGTAAAGAAGTTCTATGATGTCTTGTCACAAAAAAAGATATCCCTGGCAACACCAATTTTGGCCAACCTCAGGGTTCCAAATGGAAATCTAGCTTCCTGCTTTATAAGTGCTGTAGATGATAATATAGAATCTATATTCTATAATGTGGATTCCGTAGCAAAAATAAGCAAAAACGGCGGGGGAGTAGGAGTAAATCTTTCCAGAATCAGGGGGAAGGGATCGGTCGTTAATGGATATTTAAATGCCAGCGGAGGAGTAATCCCGTGGATAAAGATAATAAATGACACCGCAGTGGCTGTAAACCAGCAGGGCAGGAGAGCAGGGGCTGTGACTGTAGCCCTTGATACCTGGCATATAGATATGGAACAATTTTTAGAGCTCCAGAGTGAGAATGGAGATCAGAGAGGGAAGTCGTATGATGTATATCCCCAGGTAGTGGTATCGGATCTGTTCATGAAAAGGGTGGAAGAAAACCAAAACTGGACCCTGTTTGATCCCTATGAGGTAAGGAAAAAATATGATGTTGAACTGTGTGAACTATATGGAGATGAATTCGAAGATATATATAGAACCCTTGAAAAGGATGAAAGCCTGCAGATAGTAAAAAAAATAAGTGCCCGTGAACTCCTGAAGGAGATTATGAAGACACAGATCGAGACAGGTATGCCATATATATTTTTTAAAGACACGGCCAACAGACTGAATCACAATCCCCATAGGGGGATGATAGGTAATGGAAACCTGTGTATGGAAAGTTTTTCTAATTTCTCTCCTACGAAAAAATTTACCGCAACGAGAGAAGATAATATAGGAATATCTAAAAATACACTGGGAGAAGTACATACCTGCAACTTACTCTCTTTAAACCTGGCAGAGATAGAAGACATTGAGTTGGAGGAGATCAGTATTCTGGCTGTAAGGCTCCTGGACAATACAATCGAGCTTACAAAATCGCCCCTGAGGGAATCGGACAGGCACAATGAACTGTATAGAACTGTCGGTGTAGGAGCCATGGGTCTCTCTGATTATCTGGCTTACAGATATCTTATGTATGAGGAGTCGGCAGAAGAGGTCGATAAATTATTTGAAAAGATTGCCCTCTATACCCTCAAAGGAAGTGCTCTTTTAGCCAGGGAGAGGGGACAGTATAAGTTGTTTTCCGGGTCTAGCTGGGATAGAGGTATTTTCTTTGGAAAGGAAAAACAATACTATATAGATAACTCAGAGATAGCCAATGAATGGGCAGAGGTATTTGAGATGGTAGCTGCCTATGGGATTAGAAATGGTGAACTTACAGCAGTGGCTCCCAATACGTCTACATCGCTCTTGATGGGTGCTACTGCTTCTGTGAACCCG
The DNA here is from genome assembly GCF_003391055.1 of Psychrilyobacter piezotolerans. Classification (NCBI taxonomy): domain Bacteria; kingdom Fusobacteriati; phylum Fusobacteriota; class Fusobacteriia; order Fusobacteriales; family Fusobacteriaceae; genus Psychrilyobacter; species Psychrilyobacter piezotolerans. The sequence continues at coordinate 14,587 of NZ_QUAJ01000008.1, read as the reverse complement.
GTATTTTCCAGGTTTTTTATTGAAAAAAATCAAAAAGGTGCAGTTCCCCGGGTAGTGAAACATCTAAATGACAGATCCTGGTTTTACAGTGAAGCTAAAAAAATAGATCCCAAAGAATATGTTCACGTGATGAGTAAGATCTCCAGATGGATCACCCAGGGTGTATCGATGGAATTACTGTATGACCTGAATAAGGATATAAAGGCTAAAGATATATACGACACTATAATGACTGCGTGGAAGACCCAGTGTAAGTCCATATACTATACCAGAACTATTCAGAAAAACAGTAATATAGTAAGGGAAAAAGAGGAGTGTGAAAGCTGTAGTGGATAGAAAAAAAATATTTAACCCCTGTGGGACAGACAGCTTGGATAAGAGAAAAATCATAGGGGGAGATACAACGAATATATTTAACCTGAACAATGTTAAATATCAATGGGCAAACAACCTGTACAGGACCATGATGGGAAATTTTTGGATCCCTGAAAAAACAGATCTGACCCAGGATAAAAATGATTATGTCAGTTTAGTAGATGAGGAGAAAGATGCATATGACGGGATATTGTCATTTTTAGTATTTCTGGACAGTATTCAAACTAACAATATACCGAATATTTCAAACTACATTACTGCTCCAGAGGTAAATCTTATTTTAGCTATCCAGACATATCAGGAAGCTATCCATTCCCAGTCCTATCAATATATAATAGAGAGTATCCTTCCCAGGGAAAAGAGAAACCTTATATATGATAAGTGGAGAGATGATGAGGTGTTGTTTGAAAGAAATCAGTATATAGCAAAGATCTACCAGGATTTCATAGATACTCCCAGCAATAAAAATTTTGCCAGGGTACTGGTAGCCAACTTCTTATTGGAATCCCTGTACTTCTATAATGGGTTTAATTTCTTCTATCTGCTTGCCAGCAGGAATAAGATGATGGGAACCTCTGATATTATAAAATTAATCAACAGGGACGAATTATCCCATGTAGCCTTATTTCAAAATATGATAAATGAGATCAGACAAGAAAATATAGATTACTTCAGTGAGGAGGAGATCTATGGGATGTTTCAAGTGGCTGTGGAACAGGAGATAAGGTGGAGTAAACATATTATAGGTAAGAAAATATTAGGAGTCACAGAAAAAACCATTGAAGATTATACTAAATGGCTGGCCAATGAAAGGCTCCGGAGTCTTGGACTGAACAAACTTTATAGGGACTATGAGAAAAATCCCTACAAACATCTGGAAAAATTAGCAGATACTGAGGGGGAGGGAAATGTAAAAGCTAATTTCTTTGAAGGAAATGTAACTTCGTACAATATGAGTTCCTCCATAGAGGGATGGGATGAACTCTAAAATTAATACTTTTTAATCTTTAATGCTAAAAAATGAGTATTTAATATTTTGTTTTCAACCTTAAATCACAAATATTTTTTTCACAAGCACCAAAAAAGCGATACAATATATTCGGAAAACGAACCTTTTATCCGGTATAAATATATAAGTCGACGATTTCGATAAAAAACAAGTGAAAAAGTAAATAAAGTTTGTAATTTAACGGGTTATAAGTTACAATATGGAGAAATTTGTAAGTCAAAGTAAAAGGTTGATGTTAACTCAAACTTAATAATGATGAAAAAAGTTAAATTATAATGAATAAAAACTATTGACTTTTTTTATTCAAACTGTTATACTTTTCACATAGTAAGACTATTTTAGAATTAGGAGGAATAAAATGAGCAATTATTTAAATAACTTCAAAGGAGATCTTTGGAAAGAAGAGATCAATGTAAGAGATTTTATACAAAGTAACTATACACCATATGAAGGTGGAGATGAATTTTTAGCAGGTGCTACTGATAACTCTAAAAAATTATGGGATAAATTAACAGAAATGTTTAAAGTAGAAATAGAAAAAGGTGTCTACGACGCAGAGACTAAAATGCCTTCAGATGTAGCAGCATATGGAGCAGGATATATAGAGAAAGACTTAGAAAGTATTGTAGGGTTACAAACTGATGCACCATTAAAGAGAGCAATGTTCCCTAAAGGCGGATTAAGAACTGTTCAAAACGCATTAGAATCTTACGGGTACGAAATGGATCCAGTAACAGCTGAATTCTTCAAAAACAATAGAATAACTCATAATGATGGAGTATTCTCAGCTTATACAGATGACATCAAAGCAGCTAGAAGATCTGGAATCATCACTGGTTTACCAGATGCATACGGAAGAGGAAGAATCATAGGAGATTACAGAAGAGTAGCTCTTTATGGTGTAGACAGATTAATAGAAGATAAGATTGCTCAAAAGGAATCTTTAAATACAAATGAGATGACTGAAGATATCATCAGAAGCAGAGAAGAAGTTGCACAACAAATTGCATCTTTAAAAGCTTTAATCAAGATGTGTAATGCATACGGATTCGATGTATCTAAGCCGGCTACAAATGCAAAGGAAGCTATCCAATGGACATATTTCGCATACCTTGCTGCTACTAAGCACCAAGATGGAGCTGCTATGTCATTAGGAAGAGTATCTACTTTCTTAGATATATATATTGAAAAAGATATTGCTGAAGGAATCATCACTGAAGAAGAGGCTCAAGAGTATATCGACCAATTCGTTATGAAGTTAAGAATTGTAAGATTCTTAAGACCACCAGCATACAATGAATTATTCTCAGGAGATCCTACATGGATCACAGAATCAATTGGTGGAATGGGTGTAGACGGAAGAACTTTAGTAACTAGAACTTCATTCAGAACATTAAACACTTTATATAACTTAGGTGCAGCACCTGAGCCAAACTTAACAGTATTATGGTCACCTAGCTTACCAGAAAACTTCAAGGAATTCTGTGCTAAGGTATCAATGGATACATCATCATTACAATATGAAAATGATGATCTTATGAGAAACCAATTTGGTGATGACTATGGAATCGCTTGTTGTGTATCTCCTATGAAAATAGGTAAAGGAATGCAATTCTTCGGTGCCAGAGTAAACTTACCAAAAGCATTATTATATGCTATCAATGGTGGAAAAGACGAGAAGAGCGGGGTACAAGTAGGTCCTCAATTTGCTCCTATCACATCTGAATACTTAGACTTCGACGAAGTTATGGAAAAGTTTGACCAAAGTATGGAATGGTTATCTAAAGTATATGGAAAAGCATTAAACATAATTCATTACATGCATGACAAGTATGCTTACGAAGCATTCCAAATGTCATTACATGATTTAGAAATAGACAGAACACAAGCTCATGGAATTGCAGGAATCTCAATCGTTGCTGACTCGTTAGCAGCTATCAAAAATGCTAAGGTAAAAGTAATCAGAAATGAAGAAGGATTAGCAGTTGACTATGAGATCGAAGGAGATTACACTCCATTCGGAAACAACGATGACGAAACTGATGAATTGGCTATCATGATCACTAAAAACTTCATGAACAAGATCAGAACTCACCACATGTACAGAGGGGCTAGACCTACTCAATCATTATTAACTATCACTTCAAACGTAGTATACGGAAAGAAGACAGGTAATACACCAGACGGTAGAAGAGCTGGAGAACCATTTGGTCCAGGAGCTAACCCTATGCACGGTAGAGACAGAAGAGGAGCAATTGCTGCTATGTCATCTGTTGCAAAGTTACCATTTGAACATGCAAATGACGGTATCTCTTACACATTTGCTATAACTCCAGGAGCTTTAGGAAAAGATGATTCTATCAGAAGAAACAACCTAATCTCATTAATGGATGGATATTTCTCTCCAACTGGCGGACAGCATTTAAACGTTAACGTATTCGATAGATCATTATTAGAAGACGCTATGGAAAGACCTGAATTATATCCTCAATTAACTATCAGAGTATCTGGATATGCAGTTAACTTTGTTAGATTAACTAAGGAACAACAATTAGATGTTATAAGAAGAACTATTAACTCAACTATGTAATAAAAAGTTATAGTTTGAAAAAAGTGGTAGTTAATTAATTTTAACTGCCACTTTTATGTTATAATAATAATAATACCTCTCTTCTTTGTTGTAAGAGAACAACCTGTTGTCAGAATAAAGAATAAAATTATATAAATTTTCTCCCTTGGAGAGAGGGTAAAGTGAAGGAGATGAAAGAGATGAAATTAACAGGAAAACTACATTCATTTGAAAGTTGCGGGACCGTAGACGGGCCTGGTATCAGATTTATTGTATTTACACAAGGGTGTCCCCTAAGATGTAAATATTGTCATAACCCGGATACATGGGATCTTAAAGATGCCAAATACGAAAGAGACATTGAATTTACTATAAATGAAATAAAAAAATATAAGCCGTTTTTTAGAAATGGCGGCGGATTAACAGTTACAGGCGGGGAACCATTTGTACAGATAAACTATATAGAAGCTTTATTTAAAAGAGCCAAAGAAGAGGGAATCCATACTGCTGTGGATACTTCCGGTTATATATTCAATGACAGGGTAAAGGAAGTACTTGAATATGTGGACTTAGTGCTGTTAGATATAAAAAGTATAAACCCGGATACATATAAGGAACTGACAGGGGTAGAGCTAGAGAATACTCTAAAGTTTGCTGAATATCTGGATAGTATAGGAAAACCTGTGTGGATAAGACATGTTGTTGTCCCTGGAATAACAGATAAGAAGGAAAACTTGGAAAAATTAGCTGACTATGTTTCTAAATTAAAAAATGTAGAAAAAATTGAGTTACTGCCATTTCACCAGCTTGGAACACATAAGTGGGAAGAGATGAACCTTGAGTATCAGTTGAAAGATGTTAAAGAACCTACTGCAGGAGATATGAAGGCTGCCAGACAAATATTTAGAGATAAGGGATTAAATGTAGGGTAGAAATACCCTCTCTAAATTAAATATAATAAAAAAGATCCCAGATTAATTTGAATCTGCGATCTTTTTTATTACAGAACTTCCTCTGTCTTGATTTAATTTCACATTTTTCCCTATTTGTTTTATAATGATATTAAATAGAAGAAATTAATCATGGAGGAGAAGAAAAAATGAAATTATTAAAAGAAAGTGTAAGGATAAGTTTAAAGCTTCTGAAAATAATGCTGCCTATAAGTATTTTAGTAAAGGTCGGAAGTAATTTTGGAATAATAGATATCCTTTCTAAAACTTTGTCTCCATTAATGAAAATAATGGGACTCAGTGGAGAGATGGGGATTGTATGGGCAACAGCCATGATAACTAACATATACGGTGGAATATTAGTATTATTTACCATGGTACAAAACAATGTATTCACAGTGGCAGAGATAACTATCGTGGCCAGTATAATTTTATTTGCTCACTCCCTCCCGGTAGAGCTTAAGGTTATATCGGAAACAGGAGCAAAACCTTGGAAAATTTTAAGTATAAGGGTATTGTGTGCTGTAATATCGGGAGGATGTTTAAATTTTTTATTTAAATTTTTTAATATCTACCAGGAAACAGCAGTCTTCAGATTTACACTGAAGGAATCAAATTCAGGAATTACAAGCTGGATATTGGGAGAATTAAAAAAATATATAACAATATTCGTTATTATATTTATTCTTTTAACTTTGATGGAGGGGTTAAAAAAAATAGGAGTCATAGACTGGATAAATGATAAGTTCTCTCCAGTAATGTCTTTTCTGGGTATTGATCCAGGACTGTCGCTGACATGTATAGTTGGTCTTACTATGGGAATCAGTTATGGCAGCGGACTTATCATAAAAGAAACAAGAGAAGGTAATTATAACAGGAGAGATTTATTTCTAGTGGCTGTATTTATGAGTCTGTGCCATGCTCTTATAGAGGATACCCTTCTAATGATCCCTTTGGGAGCTAAGATGATAGGTATATTCTGGGGAAGAATATTTTTTGCGGTAATATTTACGTTAATATTTAATAAGATAATGCCGAAAGATGAGATAAAAGAAGTAGAAGCGGAATTAGAAAAATAATAAAAAAAGATCCCAGATTCAAACTAATCTGCGATCTTTTTTATTATCTAAGAAATTATACCCGCAAGGGTGTCACCAAAATACTACCAGCAAGTGGCATCACCAAGATTTCTAGAAATTATTACATAATCTAAGAATCTTGAGATAGTAGTTTACTTCGTAAACATAGAATTTTGCGATAAAAATTTATGGAATAAATAAAGGCTTATAAAACCCTGGATTATGCCTATCTGGATGCAACGTCACGTTGCTTTTCTTAGAAGTTGATATAAAATTCTGTGTTTTGTATCTTATCAAAGTTTTCTAACTCATGATCTCCTTTAAATTCCGCTGGTAAGATCTCCTCCCCCTTGAAAAATTTTAAAAAATTTATTCCCGCTCTTTTAATTCTTGCCATTTGTATTTCCTCCTATTAAAATTTTATTTATACAATTAGAGTACCAGTTATTTCACTATATTAAAAATATATATATTAAATTGATATATTGGTAATTATGAGTTTTATTGATAGTTTATTACTATCAAATATGTATAAAGTATTATAAAAATAGTATTTTAAATTTAAAAAAACAAATGTTTGTTTTAAAAATTCTTCCTAATATCCTATACTTAACAGATAACAAAAATTCATATATGTTATATATACATAAAAATGAAATTAATTTTATTAACTCAGTTAAAACGATAAAGCGGCATCTAAGATTGGAATTTAGAGTGAAATTATAAAAGGCACTTAGAATTTTTCTAAGTGCCTTTCCTTGCTATCATTAAACTTAAGAGATAAAAATTTTTTTTGTAGTTGAATTCTTTGCTTTATACAGGTTTTCATCTAATTGTAAAAAGTAATCTCTTAAGTCTTTTTTTGAGTTTAATTCTAAGATCCCGATACTGATACCGACTTTCCCTCCGGAATTATTGTAATGTATATCCAGGTTATCTATCTTATCTATAATTTTTTCAGCTAATTCAATCACTGTTTTTTTAGAAACTTTAGCTATTCCACAGAGAAACTCATCTCCTCCATACCTTCCAACTTCTCCCCTGTTAAAAAATAGTTTTTTTAGTACTTCAGCCACCTCTATTAGAACTTCATCTCCTACAAAATGACCAAAATTATCATTTACCCCCTTAAAGTTATTTAAATCCATGAGAAAGAGAAATACTTTTTCATCTTCTAAAATAGATCTTCTATAGATCTTATCAAAGGATTCATAAAAGAATCTTCTGTTATAGATTCCAGTGAGGTCATCGTATTTAGAATATTTTTCCAAAATTTTATTTGCCAGTAAAATTTTTTTATTTTGAAGGGAGTTATTGAGAGCAATGGTCATAAAGGGGATTAACTCTCTACAGACCTCTATTTCCTCTATTGAAAATATATCCCTTTCATAAATTTGAAAAGTAAACGCTCCAATTACATCTTTTTCTATTATCAAAGGGGCAAAAAAAGATGTTGAAGGGATCCGGCCTATAAAAACTGAGGTTTTTTTTCTTTTTTTTTCATAGATATATTCTTTTTTATTTAAAACCGCTTTCAATAATTTACTGGAACTTCCTTCGCTATAGAGAATTTCTTCAAAGTCTAATCTTTTATCTTCTTCAAAGAAAAAACAATCGGAGATTTTTTTTTCTTTAGGATAATTAACTGCTAATCCGATGGTGCATTCCCCATAGCTGTCTTTTAAGAAAGTGTAAACCATCTTTGACATCTCTTCTATTGAACTGGTCGAGAGCAGAGCTTTTGTTATCTCCCTTATAAAATAAAGTATATTTTTTTCCCTCATTAATTTGCAGGCCTCTTCTGTATGAGGCCCGTTGTTTACCATTTTTTTCTTTAAACTCATAATATAAATCCTTTCTTTGTAACCATAAAACTCCAAAAGAGTATCATTTTAATTAAAAAAATACATATAAACTAGAAATATAAATAAAGGAAAAAATATGAATTTTAGAAATCCTCCTTTTCTCACTGCTGAATTACTATTTATTCTGATTTTTTTCTTTTTCCTCATCCTCTAGTCCCCCTATATTATATTTCCTGTGAATATAGTATATATTATAATCAATTAAATTTCAAAGCATTTATACAATCAATATTTTTTTTGAAAAGGAACATCTTCATATATAGGTGGTTCTCTATTCTTTTTATGAAAGATCAAATAATAGTAAGAGAAAAGTCGAGAATTAGTAAATACTAATTCTCGACACTTTTTTATATTTCTTTTTTTAGGGTTCCTATTATACCTGCTGTTGCAAGGGAACCTGTAACTACTGAAAACAGATACATCATTGGATGAGTTATGATAGGGATAACGAATAATCCACCATGAGGAGCAGGTAATTCTGTTCCAAAATACATAGCTAATCCTCCAGCAAGGGCAGAACCGATTATACATGCAGGAATGATCTTTAATGGATCTGCTGCAGCAAATGGTATAGCTCCCTCTGTGATAAATAATCCTAATACAGGGAAGATTAATATCGGTTTTAGACCTTCCATAGATTCTGGCATATTAGAAGTTGATTTTTTTATAAGATTTACCACATAACCACCAATAAAACCGGCTAAGAGTCCACCTAAGAAACCTCCTCCATTGGAATTAGCCATCATTCCACCAACCATGGCAGGCATGAATCCAGGTCTATCAGCAATACTCATTCCGATAAAACCTGCTAAGATCGGAACCATCAGTGCAAATGCTCCACCTCCACCTACATCCATAAGAAATTTTGCGAATTTATTAAATTGTGGGTCTGCAGGATCAAAGGCTTTTATTCCAAACATAAATGAAACAGCTATTAATATCCCTCCTCCTACAACGAATGGCAGCATATTCGATACCCCATTCATCAGATGTTTATAAAATCCGCTTCTTTTATGAGTTTTGCTATTATTAGATTTTTTATTCTGATCTGCTCTATATATAGGAGAGTTAGGAGCATTATTAATCAGATCTTCCGGTTTCTTGATCCCGTCTTTTACAGGAACAATAAGTACAGGTTTCCCATCGAACCTATCCATCTCTAATTTTTATGGCTGATCTATAATTTGTTCTATTTTCACCTCCTTTAATAATCTATCTACTTCTATTTCGGTACATAAATTCTCTGAAAATGCTGATGCACTCCCACATGCAATACCTAATTTAAATGCTTTTACAATATCCAGGCCCTTATAAACACCACAGGTAAAGCCGGCTACTAAGGAATCACCTGCACCTACAGAATTTACTAATTTACCTTTTGGAGCACGGGCTACATATGAAGCAGCAGGAGTGATAAGAAGTGCACCGTCTCCAGCCATGGAAACAATGATGTTTTGAGCTCCTAAATCAAGTAATTTTTTCCCGTAAATGATCGTATCTTCTAGAGATTCCAACTTTACATGAAAGATATCTCCTAACTCGTGGTTATTAGGTTTTATCATATATGGTCTACCCTTTATTCCTTCTAGGAGGGCCTCACCTTTGGTATCTAATATGACTTTTACACCTTCAGGAAGATCGGTCATGATATTTTTATAGACAGCTGGACTTATAGATTTTGGTACACTGCCAGAAAGAACTAAGGTATCTCCAGATATCAACAATCCTAATTTTTCTTTTAAGTTTTTTAATGCCGCTTCTGATATCTCAGGTGAATTCCCATTTATTTCGCTCTCACTGCTGCTATCTTTCATCTTTATATTTATCCTGGTGTCGCCCCGGACTTCTATAAAATCATGATTTATATTTTTTTTATCCAGAGATTTTTTTATGAATTCTCCTGTAAATCCCCCTATAAATCCTAGTGTTGTATTAGGAGTATGCAGGTTACTTAGGACCTGGCTTACATTTATTCCCTTTCCCCCTGGTAATTTATATTCTGACTTTGTGAGGTTTATTCCACCTGGAACAAATTTTTCAATATTTATTATGTAGTCTATAGATGGGTTTAATGTTAATGTATAGATCATTTTATGACCTCCTCAATTGTTTTTATGTTGTGATATCTTTCGTCTATAATGGTATCTGTAATTATCCTTACATCTTTCAAATCTGCAAATTTTGAAAATGATATTTTATTAAATTTAGTATGATCTGCTAATATATATGAAACTTTAGAATTTTGAATAACCCTTTCTTTTATAAGGGCCTCATCTGGATCTGGAGTTGTCAGTCCGGCTTTTATATCTATGGAATTTGAACCTATAAATGATATATCATAGTTATAGCTTTCGATAGTCTTCAGTGCATCTTTTCCAATCAATGCACCTGTTTTATGTTTTAACGCTCCCCCTGTAAAATAACTTTTTATCTTGTATTTAGACAGTTCCTTTATATGATGGATCCCGTTGGTTACTACAGTAACATCTTTTGACCTCATATGTTTTATAAGGTATTCTGTAGTTGTCCCAGCATCTAAAAATACACAGTCATTTTCCTTTATATAGGTGGAAGCATGAAAGGCTATATCCTCTTTAGCCTCATTATTTTGACTGATTTTGGAAACTAAATCCTCTTCATAGGAGATATTGGATATACGAGCTCCTCCATGAACCCTTGTCAGGATCCCGTTTTCCTCCATCCTTGCTAAATCTCTTCTAATAGTTGATTCAGAAGTTTTCAATTTTTCTGTTAATTCTTTCAGTGTTACTGTTTTTTTGATTTCTAATATTGACTTTATTATCTCTTCTCGTTTTATTTGTATCATTTCACATCACCTACAACCATTATATGATACTTCCAAATATAAATCAATCATTTTCTTTCAAAAAAAATCAAAAACGTTCAAAGTATGTATAAGATAATCATTTAATCTCTCAATAAAATAACGCGAATATCGATTTCCTATCCTTTATATTATATAGGGATTAAACCTAACTAAAGTCAATAAAATCAATGATTATGTTTTATAGAATAAATAAATAAAATAACACTCTGCCAAAACAAATCAACTCATAAAAAATGTAAAAAAAAAAGAGGTTTGATCTTATAAAATATAAGAAACAAGCTTCTTTAATAATATTTAACTTTTACATTGCTTTTTTATTTTTCTAATTTTAATGTCTTTATAGCTGCCCATCTATAAAATGAAGGATCATAATTTCTTGCATTATAACCTAATTTTTCTAAAACAACCTGCATATGAGCAGATCTTATTCCAGCTGTACAGTAAGTTACTATCTTCGCAGTATCTTTATCTTCAATTCCCTTTGATTTCAGTATTTTTTCTATGGCTTTAGAATCCTTTAGAGTCCCATCTTTTTCCAAAAACAAATTAAATGGAATATTGACAGCTCCTTTTATGTGTCCGCCTCTAGCTTCGCCAAACTTAGTAGCTCCCAAATATTCATCTTCTTCTCTGGTATCTATTATAACTAAGTCGTTAAATTCCTGAATTAATTGATCGGTTGTTATATTTCTACTGTTATCCCATCTAACTATAGAATTAGTTACTTCAGGATATTTTGTTTTAGAGATTGTAGTCTTTCTATTTTCACTTTTCCATTTTTCTATTCCACCATCTAATATATGAAGATTTTTAAATCCTGCCATTTGCAGAGTCCAGTATACACGGCCATCTTCTCCCCAGGCACCACGTGTTTTACTATAAACTACAATTTCATCTGTTGACTTTATTCCTAATTCATTTAACTTTTTTGATAAATCATCAATTTCTAATACCGTTCCCCATTTTTCAGATCCAAATTCAGCATCCATATTGGACAGAGATTTCCAGTTTACTTCAATAGCTCCCGGGATATGTCCTAACTTATAAGCTTTTCCTCTGGCATCTATAATCTTGATATTATTCTTATTTTGAGACAACCATTCTGTAGATACAAAAGTATCGCCAAAAGATAATATTCCCATTAAAAGAAATATTCCCAGTATTAATTTTTTTTTCATTTTAAATCCCCCTGTATATTTTTTATCTACTGTTTCTATAACTTATATCATTTATTTTTTCGAATCAAAGGTCCAGGCAACAATTCTGGATATTTTATTCCCGTGAACCATCTCTATAACTCTGATATCCCATGCACCTAATTTTTTTAAGATCTTTTCCATAGGCTTTACATTTTCCCCCTTGGATATAAGGGAAGTAAAGTACCCCACTTTTTTTGAAAACAGAAGACTTTCCCTGGCCATTTTTTTCAAAAATAGAATTTCTCCCCCCTTGCACCAGAGTTCTGCTTTTTGACCTCCAAAGTTTAACTTTTCACTTAAATTGGAGGATCTGGTTTTATTTAAGTTATCTCTTTTTTGTTTATTGGCAGATAGGGCTTCTTTTAAAGAGGCATGAAATGGCGGGTTACACATAGTTATATCCACATACTCTTCATCTATGATCCCTTTAAAAAAGTTATTTTTATCGGTTTGGAGCTTAATAACTATGCTGTCTCCTAAATGATTTTTTTGGATTATTTCCTTTGCATTTTCCACAGAAACAGGGTCGATATCTGAAGCTATAAATTTCCACCCGTAAGACCTGTTTCCAATAATGGGATAGATACAGTTTGCACCTGTTCCAATATCTAAAACCTTAATGTCCTTTTTAGATTTAAGCACCAGGTCTGAAATATGATGGATATAGTCCGCTCTTCCCGGAATAGGAGGGCATAAAAACCCTTCCGGAACGCCCCAATGTTTAATTTCATAATAAGATTTTAACAGAGCTCTATTTAATTCTAAAACTGCCTTTTCATCTCCAAAATCAATGGTATTATCTCCACTTGGATTATTTTTTATATATTTTTTTAATTCTTTAGAATCTTCTATAAGGGATTTAAAATCGTACCTTCCTGAATGGGGGTTCCTCAAATGAAATCCTTTTTGTTTTTTATTATTCAATTTATTTCTCCTATATAACTATTAATATTCTTCGTGACCGGTCTTTTGATTTTTCTATTGGATTAAATTGTAACATGATTAGGATAAAGAGGCAATAAAAAGAACGCCCTGGAAAGACGTTCTTAATAAAGATAAAACTACATAATTTTCTAAACTGACTTAAAAGTATTTACCTCTGTCTGGCCTGTTCTTCTAATTTTGCTATCCTATCCTCTGTAGATGGATGGGTACTGAATAATTTTGCCATATTCTGTCCCTTCAATGGATTTACTATAAACATATGTGCAGTTGCCGGCTTGGCGTCCATAGGTGTTCTGGTACTCCACATCTCTAATTTTTTCAGTGCATTGGCCAGATACAGCGGATTTCCTGCTAATTTTCCTCCGTAACTGTCGGCTTTATATTCACGGGTACGTGAAATTGCCATCTGAACCAGCATTGCTGCCATTGGGGCAAATATAGCTATCCCAATCAGAGCTATCGGATTTTTATCTTCATCGTCTCTTCCACCGAATATAGCAGCCCATCTAGCCATGGTAGCAAGATATGCAATGGCTCCAGCAAAGGATGCTGCAATTGTTCCAATTAATATATCCTTATTATGAACATGACCTAATTCATGAGCTAAAACACCCTTTAGTTCATTTCTGTCTAAAATTTCTGTGATTCCACGAGTCACTGCCACTGCTGCATGTTTTGAATTTCTACCTGTTGCAAATGCATTGGGCTGAGACTGGTTGATCATATATACTTTCGGCATAGGAAGATCAGCTCTTTCAGCTAATTCCCTTACTATAGAGTACACTTCAGAGTTCTTTTCTACCTCCTGGGCTTTATACATCCTAAGTACGATTTTATCACTATTCCAATAGCTTATTATGTTTATTCCAAAAGAAAATATCAGAGCAAACATAGCACCATTACGCCCCCCGATAGCTCCTCCGATAAATAATAAGATCAATGTCATAGAGATCATCAATAAAAATGTTTTGATTGTGTTCATAAACTCCTCCTTTATCTAATTCAATAATTGTTTGCAGTATATTATAACCTAAACCCATAAAATAGTAAAACTTTAGATATAACTAGAAATAATTTATAATTTATGGTATATATATGTATACACTTTGGTTTATTAATAAAAATTAATCTTTAAAATGAAAAGAGTGTTTATCTATTAGGAGGTCTGTATATATGAAAAAAGTATTGTTAATATTAGCGTTGTCAGGGTTTATTATCTCATGTTCTGCCAATGAGCCTATGGAAACAAGATCAGATTCAGTGAGGATAGAAACTATTCAAAAAGAATTCGCAGGGACCACCTGGAAGTTATCTAAATATCTTTCAGATGATCAATTAAAAGATGTAACAGAGACTTCAAAAGCTGATCTGAAGTTTGAGGGGGGAAAGTTTTACGGTAACGGGAGTGTGAACAGGTACTTCGGAAGCTACACATTAAATAACAGTGAACTCAGTATGGGCAGAATTGGAACTACTTTAATGATGGGGCCTGAAGATGCCATGCAGCAGGAATATGCATTTACTGCACTTTTACAAAAAGTTACATCCTATGAGATTGTAGGAGAAGAATTAAAACTTTTCAGTGATGGGAAACTAATATTAGTTTTAACTGAAGAAAATAAATAAAAAAAAGCTAACGCTTCTTCAACCCCCAGCCCCCATCTTGGGGGTTTTTTGGTATAATAACTATTATGACTACTATTACACTTAAAGATATTCTTACCAACGACAACCTAAAAGCTTTTTTT